>NZ_VMLZ01000035.1:0-1209 GCF_013276955.1 Streptococcus sp. 1453 | reverse complement strand
GTCCCACTTGACCATCTTTTAAACAATTAATCTCGGTAATCTCGCTATTCTTGGCAGTATCAACACTATTTTGGACTTGGCTTGGTCAATTTGAGGTGTTGCATCGTATTCTTTGGACTCTATGGCTGCTTTTACAGCATTCTCCTCTTTCGTAAGATGTTGGATACCATTAATCGTAGCCTTCTTCTCGTTCGCTTTTGTCTGTAGTTCTTGCTTAGCCCCATCCCTATCAATTGGTGCTGTAGCTCTAACGCTATTTGTCGAGAATCCAGACTTCATTCCTTCACTGAATGTTTCATCTGTTCCTTTCCTCACGTAGGCAACCACTACTCTGACATCTCCTTCGCCAAGTTTTGAATCTCGGTATTCAGGTGGAACAAAATTAAAAGTTCCAGAAACGGAGACACGTGTCTTTGCTATAGTATGGTAGCCCTGAGCTTCATTGTTATAGCTATAAGGATTAGGTGAACCACCACGTACTAAATAAGCCATCAACTCAGCGCCATCTGGTGTGTTACCAGGTTCCGCTTTTACACCAATAGTTCCCGAAATTATCGGCTTAGTCTCGGCTTTACCTTCTAACTCCTTATTAGTTGTCGTAATCCTCGCATCAGGTAAAGGTCTAGCAATAGTTAGTGTATTCTGATTTGTATTTCCTGAAGAATCTGTCGCAACAACCGTTACTCTGGTGTAACCATGCCTATCAACCGGCATTCTTCCTCGCAAATCTACATATCCCAATCCATTTGTAAGAGTTAATCCTGTCGCTGATAGTCCTGTGCCTTCCAGACCATTAACTGTAATACTCCTAACGGTCTTACCACTGAAAGATTTGACGGTTATTCGGAGGTTATTTCCAAAGGCTTCACCTGTACTTAGCGTTCGTAGAGTTTCTTCGCTATATTGTGGAACCTTAGTTGTACCCTTACCGAATCCTATTTTCAAGGAATTATCAACAGATCTCTCTTTCCTAGATTTAGGACTATCGCTGCTACCTTTTTCCACACCATTCTTTAATTGGGTTGCCTTTTTATATTCCTCAAGTGCAGCATTAAAGACCTCCTGATTGACAAGCCCATTTTCTGATTGTCCCAATGCTTCGTTGAGTTTATCATAGGCTTCCTTGAGTTTTTGGACTTGTTCTGGATTTTCAGTGCTGGTCTTCAGTTCTTGGAGGAGTTTATGGATTTTGTCCGATAGAGGATAGCT
>NZ_VMLZ01000034.1:0-222 GCF_013276955.1 Streptococcus sp. 1453 | reverse complement strand
GTATGCGTGGCTGGGGTTGGATTATCAACACTATCAATCGCAGTCAGACCATTCTGCTTAGCTTGTTCAACACCTGTTTGATTGGTTGCCGCATCAACTTTAGATTTCGCATCACGTAAGGCTGCTTCAACTTTGTTGATTGCCGCATCCCTCTCCTCTTTCGTAAGATGTTGGATACCATTAATCGTAGCCTTCTTCTCGTTAGCTT
The DNA here is from genome assembly GCF_013276955.1 of Streptococcus sp. 1453. Lineage (NCBI taxonomy): Bacteria > Bacillati > Bacillota > Bacilli > Lactobacillales > Streptococcaceae > Streptococcus > Streptococcus sp. 1453. The sequence goes on along the minus strand of NZ_VMLZ01000034.1, from coordinate 14 downwards.
TTTGATCAAGTTTT
>NZ_VMLZ01000033.1:0-605 GCF_013276955.1 Streptococcus sp. 1453 | reverse complement strand
AAAAAATCCTCACACATTACGCAAGGAAATCGATATATCAAACAGGCTCTGACCATGTCGGGATTAATTGTAGCACATTCTAAGGATCCAGCTTTTTCTTCTTTTTACAATCGAATTTCTCAAAGAGGAAGCAAGATGAAGGCGATTATTGCTTGTGCTCATAAGATTCTCAGAATCATTTACAAACTACTCTCCACCAAACAGACTTATCAAAAAGAAAAGGCGATAGGACTGAAGAAACAGTTCTAACACCCAAACTAAAAAAATTTCAATTACAGTATAGCACAGGAAGTGATTTTTTGCGCTTTTTTACTGTCTTTTTTCAAATAAAATACAGAGAAACCAGCAAAGACGAGGTTCGCAAACCGTGGTTGGAGTTTTTCGGGAATAAACCCTTTACTCAGCAACCCGAGCGAGCCATCAGTCAAGCAGACCAACTGCTGGACTACAAGAGCTGGTCCGAGGAGGACAGAAATATGTTTAGTCAACTACGTATGCGTGAAGAACAAGCATTATTGGCTCAGGACTATGCCTTGGAAACTGCTAGGGCTGAAGGTGGTTTTGTTATGTTAGCAAATCTTGTTCGCCAGCATCTTTTAGTAGCA
>NZ_VMLZ01000032.1:0-332 GCF_013276955.1 Streptococcus sp. 1453 | reverse complement strand
AAAAAATCCTCACACATTACGAAAGGAAATCGATATATCAAACAGGCTCTGACCATGTCGGGATTAATTATAGCACATTCTAAGGATCCAGCTTTTTCTTCTTTTTACAATCGAATTTCCCAAAGAGGAAGCAAGATGAAGGCGATTATTGCTTGTGCTCATAAGATTCTCAGAATCATTTACAAACTACTCTCCACCAAACAGACTTATCAAAAAGAAAAGGCGATAGGACTGAGGAAACAGTTCTAACGCCCAAACTAAAAAAATTTCAATTACAGTATAGCACAGGAAGTGATTTTTTGCGCTTTTTTACTGTCTTTTTTCAAATAAAA
>NZ_VMLZ01000031.1:0-488 GCF_013276955.1 Streptococcus sp. 1453 | reverse complement strand
TACGGTTGGTTTGTAGATACTACGTACCGCTATCGGCATATCCTTCGTCAATTTCTTGCCTGGTGCTAGGTTAATCGCTACTCCATCTTTGAGCGCAAAGTCACCATCTTTTGGTACATCTGTGCGTCCCAATTCAATTGGATTAGTTGGATCCGTCATGTCATAAAGGGCTACCGTGGTACCACTATTCACGCCATTCGCTGTAACGCTGCCTGCATCTTTCTTACCGACTGCACTTACAAGACTTGGAGTGCTTGGTTTGACAGTATATGGAATCTGAATGGTTTCTTCACTCGTATCACCATAAACAAGCTTAGCTGAGATTTGGTGTTTACCTAGGTCTGTAGGAACTGTTCCTACTGCTTCCACGTGATCTTTGCCTGTCGCGGTTACAGCACCTGTGAGGTCTGTCGCCTCTACGGCTTCACCTTTCACCTTGGTAATGTCGGTGATGGTCACAGTATGTGCTGTCGGAGTGATACTTGCAC
>NZ_VMLZ01000030.1:0-5016 GCF_013276955.1 Streptococcus sp. 1453 | reverse complement strand
TTTGTCCGATAGAGGATAGCTACCTGAACCATTTGTGTAGTCTGTAATTTCCTCCGCTGTTTCCTTGGTTTCTAAAATATTGTTAAAAATTAGTTTGAATTTCTCAAATAATTTATTCAGTTATTACTTCATTCTGCTATAAAAAATCAAGCAACTCCTTCTTACAATGGCAAAAACCAGTATGTAACAAAAAATTAATAATTCTGACATTTCAAGATACAGAGCTTGCAATCATTGATAAAATCAGCTACCATGAGTAAGTAAGTAAGTAAGTAAGTAAGTAAGTAAGTAAGTAAGTAAGTAAGTAAGTAAGTAAGTAAGTAAGTAAGTTTTATTGTCCCGATTATGATATAATGATTAAGCTAGATAAACTGTGCTAGTAGGAGAAACGATCTTTTCCGCTAGATGTAAACATGAAACTTCCTTTCCTAAAAAACATGACAAAATGATTAATAATTGCTAAGCCTACTAGACAGTTACCCTAGTTTTTTGAATAGAATGAATAGATAAAAAGGGGTTACGAACATGACGCCAGAAGAAATGTACCTGACAGATCGATTAGACGTACAGATAGCTCATTTTTTAAAGAAAAGCGTTCAACATCGTAGACGCTATAAGGTATTAAAAATAACAGAAATCGTGGCAGGTTTTCTCATAGCTGTTTTTTGTGCTATTCCTATGCCAGGTGATCGCTACCGTTTGATTTCGGTTGCCTTGTCCAGTCTAGGCTTGCTGTGTGAGGGGATTCTCAATTTGTATAATGCCAAAGAACACTGGATTTCTTACCAAAAGACTGCGCAACTCCTGGAGAGAGAAAAATTCCTCTATCAATGCCAAACGGAGAAATATGCAGGAAAAACCAAGGCTTTTGCCCTATTTGTCAAGACATGCGAAGGTCTTATCTCAGAGGAAATCAACCAGTGGGAAAGTATCCAGTCAAAAGAAGTGGCAGCTAGTGCAGATGCTCCAGAGAAAAAAGAATAGGAGGTGGAGGAAATGTCTCAATCCAGCTACCTATTGCCCTTGCTCTGGTTGAAAAAAGAAGCCGACAAGGAAAAGATGAGCGCGACTCAGTGCCAGATATTTTTCTTTTATTATCAAATGTTTGAACTCTTATTTGCTAGAGAAAGTGACTTGAGAGACTTGTGTCTGGGAAGGCAAGGTTTTTATTTCTCGCAGTTAGAGAAAGATTTGCTTTCTGGAGTTTCCCAATTTCTAAAAAACTTGGAGGGAAAAGGGACTCTCAAGGCTAATCAAGAAGTATCAGCTCGCAAAGCCCTTTTTCTAGCCTTGACAACTAGCCAATCAGATTGGCAAGAGTTAGCTCCTGCTTTTGATTTTTATCAGGCTGTAGGGAGACTTGAACATCCTTCTCTCTTGAGTTCTCAGGACAGACAAGATCTGATGTGGATTTACCAGTCAGCTTTGGAGAAGGATTATAGTGTCAAGGTAATTGGTGACAAGCATTTTGTATTGAAGAGACAAGATGCTACTAAATTGACAGGGCGCCAAACTCAAACTTTGGAAGCACTGAGTCAATCAGAAGACTTGGTCAATCCTGTCTATGTTACATTAGGAGAAAAGGGGGTACTCTTGCTTGATTAAGAGAGGAGATGTTGTGGCTCTTTATTTGCCTTTTCCGACTATTAGTAGCGATTTGGCTGTGAAGAATCATATGTATATTTGTATTGACAACAGCATGACTAAAAACAAAGAGTTGGTTAAAAATCAGACCTTCAAACCAGCTCTCTTGACCAGACGTTTGGTCAAGAACTTTATGATAGAAGAGCCGGATTTAGCTCGTAATCCTTTTACAAGACCAACCTTGATTGACTTAGATAAGGTATTTATGTTGGATAATACGGTCATTCCGACTTCTTATCTAGCCAGACGGCGACGCAATGTCTCAGAAGAATTGTACGAGGAAATTTTGGATCACTTAGTCCAACCACGGCTGATTTCGCTGAACAAGTCTGAGTTTATGCAACTCAATCCAGGAACTTATTAGGAGGTAGAAGATGACAAATAAAGCAGTAAATGACTTTATACTAGCTATGGATTATGATAAAAAGAAACTCTTGACCCATCAGGGAGAGAGTATTGAAAATCGTTTCATCAAAGAGGGGAATCAGCTACCCGATGAGTTTGTTGTTATCGAAAGAAAGAAGCGGAGCTTGTCGACAAACACAAGTGATATTTCCGTGACGGCTACCAACGATAGTCGCCTCTATCCTGGAGCACTTCTCGTAGTGGATGAGACCTTGTTAGAGAATAATCCCACTCTTCTTGCGGTCGATCGTGCCCCGATGACTTATAGTATTGATTTGCCTGGTTTGGCAAGTAGTGATAGCTTTCTCCAAGTGGAAGATCCCAGCAATTCAAGTGTTCGCGGAGCAGTAAACGATTTGTTGGCCAAGTGGCATCAAGACTATGGTCAGACCAATAATGTCCCAGCTAGAATGCAGTATGAAAAAATCACGGCTCACAGCATGGAACAACTCAAGGTCAAGTTTGGTTCTGACTTTGAAAAGACAGGGAATTCTCTTGATATTGATTTTAACTCTGTCCATTCGGGCGAAAAGCAGATTCAGATTGTTAATTTTAAGCAGATTTATTATACAGTCAGCGTAGATGCTGTTAAAAATCCAGGAGATGTGTTTCAAGATACTGTAACGGTAGAGGATTTAAGGCAGAGAGGAATTTCTGCAGAGCGTCCTTTGGTCTATATTTCGAGTGTTTCTTATGGGCGCCAAGTCTATCTCAAGTTGGAGACCACGAGTAAGAGTGATGAAGTAGAGGCTGCTTTTGAAGCTTTGATAAAAGGAGTCAAGGTAGCTCCTCAGACAGAGTGGAAACAGATTTTGGACAATACAGAAGTGAAGGCGGTTATTTTAGGAGGGGATCCGAGTTCGGGTGCCCGAGTTGTAACAGGCAAGGTGGATATGGTAGAGGACTTGATTCAAGAAGGCAGTCGCTTTACAGCCGATCATCCAGGCTTGCCGATTTCTTATACAACTTCTTTTTTACGGGACAATGTAGTTGCGACCTTTCAAAACAGTACAGACTATGTTGAAACTAAGGTGACAGCCTACAGAAACGGAGATTTACTCTTGGATCATAGTGGTGCCTATGTTGCCCAATATTACATTGCTTGGGATGAATTATCCTATGATTATCAAGGTAAAGAAGTTTTGACTCCTAAGTCTTGGAACAGAAATGGGCAGGATTTGACAGCTCATTTTACCACTAGTATTCCTTTGAAAGGGAATGTTCGCAATCTCTCTGTCAAAATTAGAGAGTGTACCGGACTTGCCTGGGAATGGTGGCGTACGGTTTATGAAAAAACCGACTTGCCACTAGTGCGTAAGCGGACGATTTCTATTTGGGGAACGACTCTTTATCCTCAGGTAGAGGATAAGGTAGAAAATGATTAGGAGAGAAGAATGTTTGCGACAAAAAGAGTGAATGGTGATTTGTTTTCAGGACTGATCACAGATGTGGATGAGGAAATCATGAATAGCGATCAAAATCGTCTTGATATTGATACTATTGTCATCCACCATAATGGTGGGCTGAGTGATGAAGGGGCTAGAAGTACTTGGTATGTCTCTACAGGTCATGGCACATCTGCTCACTATCAGGTGACTCCTGATAAGATATGGGGGTGTGTTGGTGAAGAGAGCGTCGCTTATCATGCTGGCAACTATGAAGTCAATCAGCGTTCGATTGGTATTGAACACTTAAATAACCGTGGGGAACCTGACTGGACGATTGCAGAGGAAACCTACAGGAACTCAGCACGTTTGATTGCAGATATTTGTGATCGTTATAATTTGCCAATCAATCGTGAGACCATCCATCCTCACCAGGAATTTACTGCTACAGATTGTCCTGGTGGGATTGATCTAAATCGGCTCATCCAGATGGCGGCTGAGATTCTTGCTGGAGATTGTTTCCAAGCATCGAAAGAGGAACAGCCTCGAGATGGAAATAGAGAGTATCTGGTGCGTGTGGTAGATGATGATCTCTACATCCGAACAGGCCCAGGTCTGGCTTATCCTGACCAAGGTTTTTGTCCTCTTGGGACTTTTACCATCATGCAGGTAGAAGAAGCAGATGGCTATACTTGGGGCTTGTTGAAGTCGGGTAGGGGCTGGATCGCACTAGACTATACAGAAGAAATCAAATAGAAAAAGGAAGGAAGAATGAATGAAACTAAAAAGTAAAGAAGAGCGCAAAGGGGAAAAGGTTTTTCGTTACTCAATAAGGAAGTACCACTTTGGTGCTGCCAGCGTTGCCGTTGCTGCGCTGATGTTTTTTGCCAACGGGACAGTACAGGCACAAACACCTGACATTTCTCCAGCGACAGAGAGTGGAACGACTAGAACCAGCGACCTTGTAAGCGATTCCTCGGGGGGGGTATCTGAAGAGCTAAGTGAAAAAACTTCTGACACAGATCCCAGTCAGTCTGAGCAATCTAGCCAAGGTAATCAAAAGCCTCAAGAAGCATCAGATGAAAACAAGTCTCTAGTAAAAGATAGCGAAGAAGGCAAGGGAGAAAAGCAAGCAGAAGAAGCAAGTCGTCCTACTGTAGATAAGTCACTTGCCGAGTCTGCACAAACCAGCCTGCAAGCCCTGTTTACCAATCTGACACTGGATTCTATGAAAGAACTTCACGCTCGTGTAGAAGCAGGTCTAGCACAAGCTAAGGCTGTTCTTGAAAATCCAAACTCCAGTCAAGAAGAGGTCAATGCCCAAGTTCAAGCCATGAAAACCTTGACTGAGGAGGTCAACAAGGCTTTGGCAGGTGGACTCACATCCCCAGCTCAGCTTGGAGAAGGAAGTGGTGCGACTCAGAGTGAACCAAGTCCGACTCCTAAACGAGGGCGAGGTCGTAGGGGGCAACTAACTCCTCCTGCCACGCCGGCACCAGCAGAAAATCAAGAAGCCAAGGAAACGGCGGATGAAGTTACAGACTACACAAATGGTCAGGGAAGCTATCCTCTATCGGACAAA
>NZ_VMLZ01000003.1:0-240845 GCF_013276955.1 Streptococcus sp. 1453 | reverse complement strand
TTTAGCAATCCAGAGATCACTTGTCAATTTATTCGCGATATGCTGGACTTGCCAGCTAAAAATGTAACTATTTTAGAGGGAAGCAATATTCACGTCTTGCCTTCTCTACCCTACTCGGCGCAGGATTTCTATACCAGTATAGATGTTTTGGCTGAACTAGATAATGGAACCCAAGTAATCATCGAAATTCAGGTACATCATCAGAATTTTTTCATCAATCGCCTGTGGGCTTACTTGTGTAGTCAGGTCAATCAAAACCTAGAAAAAATTCGTCAGCGAGAAGGTGATACCCACCAGAGCTACAAACATATCGCACCTGTTTACGCAATAGCTATTGTGGATAGTAATTACTTCTCAGATGATCAAGCTTTCCACAGTTTCAGTATGCGCGAAGACACGACAGGTGAGGTCTTAACCATCACAAACAATGGACAAGAACATCATCTAGTCAAGATGGCGTTCTTGGAATTAAGAAAATACAGAGAAACCAGCAAAGATAGCATTCGCAAGCCGTGGTTGGAGTTTTTCGGGAATAAACCCTTTACCCAAGAACCCGAGCGAGCCATCAGCCAAGCAGACCAACTGCTAGACTACAAAAGCTGGTCTGAGGAGGACAGGAAAATGTTTAGTCAGCTACGTATGCGAGAAGAACAAGCCTTGTTGGCACAGGACTATGCCTTGGAACAAGCGGAGGAAAAAGGGTTGGAACGTGGTCGTGCAGAGGGTATTGAACAAGGTTTAGAGCGTGGACTTGAACGTGGCCGTGCAGAGGGGATTGAACAAGGCATCGAAAAAGGTTTAGCACAAGGACTTGAACGTGGACGAGCTGAAGGCATCGAACAGGGATTAAAAGTAGGTTTAGTAAATCTAGTACGTCAAGGTATTCTAACACCTGAGGTTGCCAGCCGGCAGTTAGGAATGACCGTGGCTGAGTTTGAGGAGCTATTGAAAGACAATCATAAATAAGACCTAAAAATACAGGGAAACCAGCAAGGATAGCGTTCGCAAACCATGGTTGGAGTTTTTCGGGAACAAACCCTTTACCCAACAACCAGAGCGAGCTATCAGTCAGGCGGACCAACTGCTAGACTACAAGAGCTGGTCCGAGGAGGACAGGAAGATGTTTAGTCAACTACGTATGCGAGAAGAACAAGCATTATTAGCACAGGACTATGCCTTGGAACAAGCAGAGGAAAAAGGTTTAGAGCGTGGTCTTGAACGCGGTCGTGCAGAGGGGATTGAACAAGGTTTAGAGCGTGGTCTTGAACGTGGTCGAGCTGAGGGTCTTGAACAGGGACTGGAGCGTGGGAAAGTCGAAGGAAGTTTGTCCATGCTACTAAATCTAGTCCGTCAAGGTATTCTAACTTCTGAGGTTGCCAGTCAGCAACTGGGCATGACTGTTGCTGAGTTTGAGACATTGTTGTAAAATCAGCACTAACGGTCAGGAAAATCATCTGGTCAAGGTGTGCTTTTTATACTAAAAATACAGGCAAGCATTTTTGCTTTAGTTTCTTTATCCTTTATCTCTCCTTTTGCTTTATTTATTTGCAGGAATTTTGGAGAGACTTTGGGTATGATTTTGCTATCGGCCTTTCTCTTTGCTTCTTTCCTATATTTATCTGGGCATTTACGAGTCTCGCTATGGCTGATTTTTGTCATGGTTAGTCTACCTCTGCTACTCGACAAAGCTGGGAGAGCCTACATCAAGTGATTTGGGATAGGAGTTATATCAAATAATATCTCAGGATTTCTGATTTTTCGGAGAGCCTGTTTTTTTATTTGCTGAGTCTAGGATAGGTCTTTCTGGCGATAGATAGCAAGACAAACAGCTTCGTTCGAATGTCATATAAATTTAAAATTTCTGAAAATAATGAAAAATATACTAAATTCCCAAATAAGGAGCCTTTAAATCCTTTAAAATAAGCAATGTGCATATATATATATATATAATTATCGATTTTCTAAAACAAAGTGAGGTTGAGGAAAGGGAACTAAGTTGATATAATTAAGTGTTAGTAAACAATGGGCTTTTTGTCATTTGTTCAAGATGAGAAAAGGTCATGTTTTCCTGTTTTTATTGCGAGTTGATGCCTGCATGAACATGGCTAGAGGAGCAAAGACAGGGTAGAAAGAAAGGAAAAACTATGAAACAGTTTAAAATGAATGAGCGCCAACGCTTTTCTATACGCAAGTTTTCAATCGGAGCAGCCTCAGTCTTGCTAGGGTCTGTCTTTTTTGTGGCTAATCCAGCGACAGAAGTTCAGGCGGCAGAATCAAGTACAGAAGTAGTCGCTCAGGATAGGGATGTCAAGCCTGACAATTCATCTGCCCTAAGCTCATCAGAGACAAGCAGTCAAAATCCAAGCGTCGGACAAGCAGGAACTGAAGCAGAAACTCAAGGAAGAGAGAAAAAAGAACCAGGAACTCTATCTAAAGATGTTGAAGCAAAAGCTAAGGTTGAGGAAAGGAGTACTGAAGGCAATTCTAAATTAGAATCAAATAAAGAGATAGCAGAAAAACAAGATCAACCGAAAACAGATATTGAACTTAGTAGACAACTAAATACTCAGAACTTAGAATCACTATTAAGTGAAATTGATGCCGTAAAAACAGAAAACTACACAAAAGAATCAGTAGCAGCCTTAAAAGCAAAAGCCGAAGAAGCGAGACAAGTCCTTGCAACGGCGCAAAATCAAACAGAAGTAGATGCAGCCTTTAGAACATTAGTAAGTTATAAAAATACTAGCTTAAAACGTGTTAAGAAGGATGTAGAACCTAAGGCTCCTAAACTTGATACAACAAACGGTAAAGTAACGGTCGGTCTAAAGGCAGAAAATACAGAACCAAACGGTACCAATATCGCAGGGCATAATCATAGCTTGAATGGAACTACTTTTACAGAAGGTAGTGGGTTTAGGGGAAGCACTGACGCTTCAGGTTTTAGCTATGAATTATCAGGAGCGGATTTATCTTCGTTAGTAGCTGGCGAAGAGTTAGGCTATGGTAAAAACGTTATCATCAAAGTGAAATATGATACAAATGCTATCAATAGAAGAGATATAGGATTTTCTACAACGCCTAACGTCGGTCCTAGACTTGAGTACACCCAAAAAGCCAGAGATGGAATCGGACCTTTTGAAGGTGGTCTTAATTTAAAATTAGTAGGAAGCATACCTAATGATATGATTGGGACATATGATTTACATTTACATCTTTTAAATAATAAAAATAGTAATTCGGAAAGAGCAACTTTAAAAATTCCAATAGCCGTAAAACCTAAAAAACCTACAGTGAGAGTTGATGATTTAGAACATGCAGAGGGAAGAAAGCCAGTTGTTACGGCAAACGTAGCCAATGCTACCGTAAGTAAAGCAGAATTTTACCTTAACAATGTAAAACAAGCTACTGTAGAAGCTGCAAATGGTACTGCAACTTGGACACCAACAGCTCCATTAAAAGAAAATGATAGAATTAGTGTTAAAAATATCGCTAAAGGAGGTATACCTCCTAGAGATGCTTATGGTAACACGTTTACAGTAAGTGAAGTTGGGTCTGATATGAGTGATGAGGTAATAGTACCTAAATCTCCAACACCGACATTAAATAAAGATGGGGCAAAAAATGAAGTAGAAACAGCATTTTCAACAAAATCTACCCAAATAGATAATGATAATGGTTTGACTAGTGAAGAAAAAACAGAAGTAAAAGGATTAGCGAAAACAGCAAAAGATAACGCTATCCAAAATATAGAAAATGCTCAAGATGAAACAACGTTGAATACAGCGAAAACCGATGGAATTAACTCCATCAATAACGTAGCTGTACCAACAGGCGAAGCTACAGAAAAAGGCAAAGCGATTAAGGCTGTAGAAGACGCATTAAAAGAAAAAGACAAAGCAGTTGATGGCAATGCAGGCTTAACAACTGAAGAGAAAGCAGAAGTTAAGAAACAAACAGAACAAGCCAAAACTACGGCTGTCACAAACATCAATAATGCGACAACTAACGCTACTGTAGGCACAGCGAAAACCGATGGAATTAACTCCATCAATAACGTAGCTGTACCAACAGGCGAAGCTACAGAAAAAGGCAAAGCGATTAAGGCTGTAGAAGCTGTTGCATTTGCTAAGAAAACAGAAATTTCGAATCGTTTTGATTTGACAACTGAGGACAAGTCAAGAGCATTGCAACAGGTGGATCAAGAAGCTAAGGATGCTAAGATTGCAGTGGACAAGGGCGTAACAAATAAGGATGTAGAACAGGCAAAAGTGGCAGGAATCGATGCTATCAAGAACATCAATCCACAACCATCTCCACGTCCGCTTCCTACGCCTCAACCTCAACCTTCTACCCCTACTCAGCCAGACCAAGGAGGCACAGAGACTCCAACAACTCCATCTGAGCCAGTTCCACAACCGTCTCAACCAACTGCTCCGAGTCAACCTGCAAGTCCTGCTCCAGCTCCAAGTTCAGATCAGACTCAAGCTCCTAGAGCGGCAGCAAGTCCTTCAGCTAGCTCAACGAGCACGCAAGCTCCAGCTCAAGAGCAAGTTGACAAGTCTGAACTTCGTTCCTTGAGTCAAGAGTTAGACCAACGCTTGAAAGCTTTGGCAACAGTATCTGTTCCGAAAATCGATGCAGCCAAGGCGGTTCTCCTAGATGCTCAAAAAGCTCTGGAAGATAGTGCCTTGACAGAGCAAGGTCTGCGTACTGAAGTAGAGTCTGTGAAGGCTGCCTTGGACTCTCTCAAAGATGTGAAAGCAAATGCTAGCGATAGCAAGCCTACACAGGACAAGAAAGATGCTAAGAAAGGAACGGAGGATAGTAAGGATTCAGATAAGATGACTGAAACAAACTCAGTTCCAGCAGGAGTGATTGTGGTCAGTCTACTTGCTCTCCTAGGCGTGATTGCCTTCTGGTTGGTTCGTCGTAAGAAAGGGTCAGAAATCCAGCAATTAAGCACGGAATTGACCAAGGTTCTCGGACAGCTAGATGCAGAAAAAGCGGATAAAAAAGTCCTTTCCAAAGCCCAAAAACTTCTCCAAGAAACCCTTGATTTCGTGAAAGAAGAAAATGGCTCAGCAGAGACAGAAGCTAAACTAGTAGAGGAGCTTAAAGCAATCCTTGCCAAACTCAAGTAAAACATGATTTATGAAATGTCAGACCTAAAAGACATTTCCGTTCACAAAAGCAGCGACGAGTAACCCTTGTCGTTGCTTTTTGGCTATTTTGGGGATAAGATCCGCCTTGACTAGCGAAAGAAAAGATTAGTCCAATAGTGTCCGATACGATTTTGCGTAGCAGAAAGCTTACAAATAAAATTGAATATAGTAAAATAGGATTAGAAATCTTAAGAAAGTTGGTTCTTTATTGGAAACGATAGTATTTTCAATTTCCGTTTTTTTAGCAGGGGTCTTGTCCTTCTTTTCTCCTTGTATTTTTCCACTTCTGCCAGTTTATGCTGGGATTTTATTGGATGATCAGGAAAGCGCAAAAAGTTTTTCCTTGTTTGGGAGAAAGGTTCTTTGGTCAGGTTTGATTCGAACATTTTGCTTTATTGCAGGTATTTCTCTTATTTTCTTTATTCTAGGCTTTGGTGCAGGTTACTTTGGTAATTTTCTCTATGCAAATTGGTTTCGATATGTTATGGGAACAATTATTATCATTTTGGGACTTCACCAGATGGAAATTTTTCATTTTAAGAAATTAGAGGTTCAAAAAAGCTTTACTTTCAAGAAATCAGCAGCCAATCGTTATTGGTCAGCATTTTTACTTGGTATTACCTTTAGCTTTGGTTGGACACCTTGTATTGGTCCGGTTTTAAGTTCTGTTTTAGCGCTTGCTGCTTCTGGGGGCAATGGTGCTTGGCAAGGAGCTATCTATACCTTGATTTACACTCTGGGCATGGCCCTTCCTTTCTTGGTCTTGGCCCTAGCTTCAGGAGTTGTGATGCCTTATTTTAGTAAAATCAAGCGTCATATGATGCTACTGAAGAAAATTGGTGGTTTGCTCATTATTTTAATGGGAATTTTGTTAATACTAGGACAAGTAAATGTTCTAGCTGGAATTTTTGAATAAAGGAGAACAAATGAAAAAAGTAATGTTTGCTGGCTTAAGTCTCTTGTCATTAGTTGTATTGATGGCCTGTGGTGAGGAAGAGACTAAAAAAACTCAAGCCCCACAACAGCCAAAACAACAAACGACTGTACAACAAATCGCTGTTGGAAAAGAGGCTCCAGACTTCACCTTGCAATCCATGGATGGCAAAGAAGTCAAGTTATCTGATTATAAGGGTAAAAAAGTCTACTTGAAGTTTTGGGCTTCATGGTGTGGTCCATGTAAAAAAAGTATGCCTGAGTTGATGGAATTGGCTGCAAAACCAGATCGCGATTTTGAAATTCTTAGTGTCATTGCACCAGGAATTCAAGGTGAAAAAACCGTTGAGCAATTCCCACAATGGTTCCAAGATCAAGGTTATAAGGATATCCCAGTTCTTTATGACACAAAAGCAACCACATTCCAAGCTTATCAAATCCGAAGCATTCCTACAGAATACCTAATTGATAGTCAAGGAAAGATTGGAAAGATTCAATTTGGTGCTATCAGCAATGCGGATGCAGAAGCAGCCTTTAAAGAAATGAACTAGAATAGATAAAAATCTGATTACAAGATGTAGTCAGATTTTTTTAGGAAAACATTTTATAAATATTCACAAATATCCTATATTTATGGTAAAATAGAATCATCATTTTATTTTGGAGAAAAAGATGAATATATTTAGAACAAAAAATGTTAGTTTAGATAAAACGGAGATGCACAGGCATTTGAAATTATGGGATTTGATTTTGCTGGGTATCGGAGCCATGGTAGGAACTGGTGTTTTTACAATCACAGGTACTGCAGCAGCAACGCTTGCTGGTCCAGCCCTAGTGATTTCAATCGTCATTTCTGCCTTGTGTGTAGGATTATCAGCCCTCTTTTTTGCAGAATTTGCTTCACGAGTACCTGCTACAGGTGGTGCCTACAGTTACCTCTATGCCATCTTAGGAGAATTCCCAGCTTGGTTGGCAGGTTGGTTAACCATGATGGAGTTCATGACAGCCATATCAGGCGTAGCTTCGGGTTGGGCAGCTTATTTTAAAGGCTTGCTTTCTCAATACGGGATAGCCCTTCCTCAGGCTTTAAATGGTACCTTTAATCCTCAAGCAGGGACATTTGTTGATTTATTGCCTATTCTTGTCTTGGTCTTGGTGACTTCGCTTGTTTTACTCAATGCCAAGGCAGCCTTACGCTTTAATTCGATTCTAGTTATTTTGAAATTTTCCGCTTTAGCTCTCTTTGTTTTAGTAGGAATTTGGCATATCAAACTTGATAATTGGAGTAATTTTGCTCCTTATGGTTTTGGACAAATCTATGGTGCTAGTACTGGTATTATGGCTGGTGCGTCCTTGATGTTCTTCGGTTTTTTGGGATTTGAATCCATCTCTATGGCTGTAGATGAGGTCAAGACTCCTCAAAAAAATATTCCTAGAGGGATTGTCTTATCGCTTTCGATCGTAACCATTCTCTATGCCTTGGTTACCCTTGTCTTGACTGGTGTAGTTCACTATAGCCATCTAAATGTTGATGATGCCGTTGCCTTTGCCCTTCGTAGTGTTGGGATTAGTTGGGCAGCCAACTATGTGTCATTGGTGGCTATCTTGACCTTGATTACTGTTTGTATCTCGATGACCTATGCCCTATCGCGTATGATTTACAGTTTAGCGCGCGATGGCTTAATGCCTGCTATCTTTAAGGAACTAACGAAGACAAGCAAGGTACCAAAAAATGCGACTATCTTGACCGGTCTAGCTTCAGCAGTAGCAGCAGGAATGTTCCCTCTTGCTAGTATCGCAGCCTTCTTAAATATTTGTACCTTAGCCTACTTGATTATGCTGGCTTACGGCTTGATTCGCTTACGGAAAGAAAAAGGAATGCCCAAAGCTGGGGAATTTAAAACACCACTGGTACCTCTGTTACCAATTTTATCAATCATCATTTGTTTATCCTTCATGTTACAGTATAATATGGAAACCTGGATTGCTTTCTTGATTGCCTTGTTGATAGGAAGTATTATTTACTTCACTTATGGTTATAAGCATTCTACCATAGAAGAATAATACTCTTCGAAAATCTCTTCAAACTACGTCAGCTTCGCCTTGCCGTATGTATGTGACTGACTTCGTCAGTCTTATCTACAACCTCAAAACAGTGTTTTGAGCTGACTTCGTCAGTTTCATCTACAACCTCAAAAACATGTTTTGAGCTGACTTCGTCAGTTCTATCTGCAACCTCAAAGTCGTGCTTTGAGCAGCCTGCGGCTAGCTTCCTAATTTGCTCTTTGATTTTCATTGAGTATATAAAGTGAAAATCTGTTGAGTTGTTGAAACTCAGCAGATTTTTATATGTGAAAGAAATTTCAAATTTTTTCTAAAAATATCTTGACAGATTAAATTTTTAGGAGTAGAATGTTTACTAGTTAATTAAATGGTTAAGGAGTTGTTCATGAAGAAACAAAATTTATTTTTAGTCTTGTTAAGTGTTTTTCTTTTATTGCTAGGAGCCTGTAGTCAAAAGGAAAGCCAGACAGGAAAGGGGATGAAAATTGTGACCAGTTTTTATCCTATCTACGCTATGGTTAAGGAAGTATCTGGTGACTTGAATGATGTTCGGATGATTCAGTCAAGTAGTGGGATTCACTCCTTTGAACCTTCAGCGAATGACATCGCGGCCATCTATGATGCAGATGTCTTTGTTTACCATTCTCATACGCTCGAATCTTGGGCAGGAAGTTTAGATCCCAATCTAAAAAAATCTAAAGTTAAGGTTTTAGAGGCTTCAGAGGGAATGACCTTGGACCGCGTCCCTGGGCTAGAAGATGTGGAAGCAGGGGATGGAGTTGATGAAAAAACGCTCTATGACCCTCACACTTGGCTAGATCCTGAAAAAGCTGGTGAAGAAGCTCAGATTATCGCTGATAAACTTTCAGAGGTGGATAGTGAGCATAAAGAGACTTATCAAAAAAATGCGCAAGCCTTTATCAAAAAAGCTCAGGAATTGACTAAGAAATTCCAGCCTAAATTTGAAAAAGCGACTCAGAAAACATTTGTAACACAACATACAGCCTTTTCTTATCTAGCGAAGAGATTTGGACTCAATCAACTCGGTATTGCAGGTATCTCTCCTGAACAAGAACCAAGTCCACGACAACTAACAGAAATTCAGGAATTTGTTAAAACCTATAAGGTTAAGACGATTTTTACAGAAAGTAATGCTTCTTCAAAAGTAGCTGAAACTCTTGTCAAATCAACAGGTGTGGGTCTTAAAACTCTGAATCCTTTAGAGGCAGACCCACAAAATGACAAGACCTATTTAGAAAATCTTGAGGAAAATATAAGTGTTTTAGCAGAAGAATTAAAGTGAGGAAAGAATGAAAATCAATAAAAAATATGTAGCAGGTTCAGTGGCAGTTCTTGCCCTAAGTGTTTGTTCCTATGAACTTGGACGGTACCAAGCTGGTCAGGCTAAGAAAGAGTCTAATCGAGTTGCTTATATAGACGGTGATCAGGCTGGTCAAAAGGCAGAGAACTTGACACCAGATGAAGTCAGTAAGAGAGAGGGAATCAACGCCGAACAAATTGTTATCAAGATTACGGATCAAGGTTATGTGACCTCTCATGGAGACCATTATCATTACTATAATGGGAAGGTTCCTTATGATGCTATTATCAGTGAAGAACTGCTGATGAAAGATCCGAATTATCAGTTGAAGGATTCAGACATTGTCAATGAAATCAAGGGTGGCTATGTCATTAAGGTAAACGGTAAATACTATGCTTACCTCAAGGATGCTGCTCACGCGGATAATATTCGGACAAAAGAAGAGATTAAACGTCAGAAGCAGGAACACAGTCATAATCATAATGCAAGCACAGATAATGCTGTTGCTGTAGCCAGAGCCCAAGGACGCTATACAACGGATGATGGGTATATCTTCAATGCCTCTGATATTATAGAAGATACGGGTGATGCTTATATTGTCCCTCACGGCAATCACTTTCACTATATTCCTAAGAGTGACTTGTCTGCCAGTGAATTAGCTGCTGCCCAAGCCTTCTTATCTGGAAAAGGTGGTCAATTAAGTACGGTTGCATATCGTTCAAGCAGGGGAGAAACAAGATCTAGTGTGAGAACGAGTCAATCTGAGACACCTCAAAATCCTGCAACAGATTCTGAAAGTCAAAGTGAGGATTTAGCTAGTCTTCTTCAAGAATTGTACGCTTTGCCACTTAGCCAACGTCATGTGGAGTCTGATGGATTAGTATTTGACCCAGCACAGATTATAAAACGTACAGCCAATGGTGTGGCAGTTCCTCACGGGGATCATTTCCATTTCATTCCTTATTCGCAAATGTCTACTTTGGAAGAAAAATTAGCTCGAAATCTACCAATTGGAGGTCAGCCAGTTCAAGGTCAT
The DNA here is from genome assembly GCF_013276955.1 of Streptococcus sp. 1453. Classification (NCBI taxonomy): domain Bacteria; kingdom Bacillati; phylum Bacillota; class Bacilli; order Lactobacillales; family Streptococcaceae; genus Streptococcus; species Streptococcus sp. 1453. The sequence goes on along the minus strand of NZ_VMLZ01000003.1, from coordinate 230,329 downwards.
GCTGATAATACAAAATCAAGCAGTCCTGCGAAACCAAGTTCAACCATTAAACCAAACTTTAATCTCAATACGCCGGCACCGAATAGAGCAACTGGAGGCGCTTATACAACGGATGATGGGTATGTCTTTAGTCCGTCAGATGTGATTGAAGATACAGGAGACGCTTTTATTGTACCGCATGGCAATCATTTCCACTATATACCAAAAGGCGCTTTGTCTGCAGGGGAATTGGCTGCAGCCCAAGCCTATTGGAATGGGAAGCAGGGGTCTCGTCCTTCTTCAAGTTCTAGTCATAATGCAAATCCAGCTCAACCAAGCTTGTCAGAGAACCACAATCTAACTGTCACTCCAACTTATCATCAGAATCAAGGGGAAGATATTTCAAGCCTTTTACGTGAATTGTATGCCAAACCTTTGTCAGAACGACATGTGGAATCGGATGGCTTGGTATTCGACCCAGCACAAATAACAGATCGTACAGCAAATGGTGTTGCTGTGCCTCACGGAAATCATTATCACTTTATCCCTTATTCACAAATGTCTGATTTAGAGCAGAAGATTGCAAGAATGATTCTGTTAAAAGGGCAAAATGGTGCAGTCGTGCCAGGAATGCATTATTTGAAACCAGCACCAAAACCGCAAGCTCAACCGTCAACTGAGAAAAAACAAACTAATTTTGCAGTAGAACAGGTTGTTAGAAAAGTTGGGAAAGGCTATGTTGTGGAAATTGCTGGTGTCAGTCACTATGTTTTTGCTAAAGACTTGGCTAAGGATAAGATTGATGCTATTGAAAATCTCTTGTCTAAGAAAACTCAAGAGACACATGCTCTAGTTGCGAAGAAAGAAAACGTCTCTTCTCGTGACAAAGAATTTTATGATAAAGCTTATAATCTGTTAACCCAGGCTCATAAAGCCTTGTCTGAAAATAAGGGGCGTGCTGTTGATTTTCAAGCCTTAGACAAATTAGCAGAACGCTTGAATAATGAATCTTCTAATAATAAAGTAAAATTGGTAGATGATTTATTGGCATTTCTAGCACCGATTACCCACCCAGAACGCCTTGGCAAACCAAATGCTCAAATTGCCTATACAAACGATGAAATTAAATTAGCGAAATTAGCAGGTAAATATACAACCTCAGATGGCTACATTTTTGACGAACATGATATTGAAAGTGATGCAGGAAATGCCTACGTCACTCCACACTTGAACCATAGCCACTGGATTAAAAAAGACAGCTTATCTGAAGCTGAAAGGGCAGCAGCTCAGGCTTATGCTAAAGAAAAAGGCTTACAAGCTCCAAATTCTACTGAAGCAAAACCAGAGGCAACAGGGACAGAAGCTATCTATAACCGCGTAAGAGCTGAGAACAAGGTACCATTAGAAAAAATACCAAATCATTTACAGTATACTGTAGCTGTACAGAATGGTTACTTTATAATTCCTCACTTTGATCACTATCATAATCTTAAGTTTGCATGGTTTGACGAAGGACTCTATAAGGCACCTGAGGGTTATACCTTAGAAGATTTATTTGCGACTGTAAAATACTACGTTGAACATCCGGACCAACGTCCTCATTCAGATAATGGTTGGGGTAATGCTAGCGACCATGTTCGTAAAAATAAGGCAGACCAAGACGGTAAACCTGATGAAAATAAGGAACATGATGAAGTAAGTGAGCCAACTCGCTCTGAATCTGATGAAAAAGAGAATCACGCTGGTTTAAATCCTTCAGCAGATAATCTTTATAAACCGAGCACTGATGAAGACGAGACAGAGGAAGAAGCTGAAGATACTACAGAAGAGCCAGAAGTCCATCAAGTAGAGACTGCAAAAGTAGAAGCTAAACTCAAAGAAGTAGAAGCTTTACTTGATAAAGTAACGGATGCTAGTCTGAAAGCTACTGCGACTGAAACCCTGGCTAGTTTACGAGGTAACTTGAGCCTGCAAACCATGGATAATAATGACATCATGACAGAGGCAGAAAAATTACTTGCTTTGTTAAAAGGTAGTGAGTCAATTGAGACGAAGCCAGAAGCATAAGTTTATCCTATTAAATCAAGATGATGTAAGAGTCAGTAGCAATACTGGCTTTTATTTTTTTAAATGATATAAAAATCTTGACAGATAAACTTAAAAAAGGTAAACTATTTACTGGTTAATTAAATGGTTAAATAACCAGTTTAGAAAAAATTGTTTAACCGAGAAAAAGAAGTTAAGAAAAAGCTTCATCATTTATTGAAATGAGGGATTTATGAAATTCAGTAAAAAGTATATAGCAGCTGGATCAGCTGTTATCGTATCCTTGAGTCTTTGCGCCTATGCATTGAACCAGCATCGATCGCAGGAAAATAAGGACAATAATCGTGTCTCTTATGTGGATGGTAGCCAGTCAAGTCAGAAAACTGAAAACCTGACACCAGACCAGGTTAGCCAGAAAGAAGGAATTCAGGCTGAGCAAATTGTCATCAAAATTACAGATCAGGGCTATGTGACGTCACACGGTGACCACTATCATTACTATAATGGGAAAGTTCCTTATGATGCCCTCTTTAGTGAAGAACTCTTGATGAAGGATCCAAACTATCAACTTAAAGACGCTGATATTGTCAATGAGGTCAAGGGTGGCTATATCATCAAGGTCGATGGAAAATATTATGTTTACCTGAAAGATGTAGCTCATGCTGATAATGTTCGAACCAAGGATGAAATCAATCGTCAAAAACAAGAACATGCCAAAGATAATGAGAAGGTCAACTCTAATGTTGCTGTAGCAAGGTCTCAGGGACGTTATACGACAGATGATGGTTATGTCTTTAATCCAGCTGATATTATCGAAGATACTGGTGATGCTTATATCGTTCCCCACGGAGGTCACTATCACTACATTCCAAAAAGTGATTTGTCTGCTAGTGAGTTAGCAGCTGCAAAAGCTCATCTAGCTGGTAAAAATACGCAACCGAGTCAGTTAAGCTATTCTTCAGCAGCTAATGACAATAACACGCAATCTGTAGCAGAAGGATCAACTAGCAAGCCAGCAAATAAATCTGAAAATCTCCAGAGTCTTTTGAAGGAACTCTATGATTCACCTAGTGATCAACGTTACAGTGAATCAGACGGTCTGGTCTTTGACCCTGCTAAGATTATCAGTCGTACACCAAATGGAGTTGCGATTCCGCATGGCGACCATTATCACTTTATTCCTTACAGCAAGCTCTCTCCTTTAGAAGAAAAGATTGCCAGAATGGTGCCTATCAGTGGAACTGGTTCTACAGTTTCTATAAATGAAAAACCTCATGAAGTAGCGTCTAGTCTAGGAAGTCTTTCAAGGAATCCATCTTCTTCAACGACAAGTAGGGAACTCTCTTCAACATCTGATGGTTATATCTTTAATCCTAAAGATATTGTTGAGGAAACAGCAACAGCTTATATTGTAAGACATGGTGACCATTTCCATTACATTCCTAAGGCGAATCAAATTGGACAACCGACTCTTCCAAATAATAGTCTAACAACACCTTCGCCATCTCTTCCAATCAATCCAGGAACTTCACATGAGGAGCATGAAGAAGATGGACACGGCTTTGATGCTAATCGTATTATTGCGGAAGATGCGGCAGGCTTTGTCATGACTCATGGTAACCACAATCATTATTTCTTCAAGAAGGATTTGACAGCAGAGCAAATTAAGGCAGCGCAAGACCACTTGAAAGGGGCAAATACAGCTACACCAAATCCAGCTCATGATGATCACGATGATGATGAGCATGACCACCATCATGGGGAAGACCATGATCACGGTTTTGATGCCGATCGTGTCATTAGTGAGGATGATCAAGGATTTGTCATGAGTCACGGAGACCACAATCATTACTTCTTCAAGAAAGATTTGACAGCAGAGCAAATTAAGGCCGCACAGGATCATTTGAAAGCACATCATGATGCAGAGCCTGTAAAACCTCTTGCTAAAACGGTAGAGTCTTTCTCAAGAGATGCTAGTGATGAAGAAAAAATTGCTTATATTTCTAAAACATACGGAGTTCCACTTGAAGCGATTAGAATTTCAAACGGATTCTTTGTTTTTGGAAATCCAGACCAAGCCTACGATCCAACTCATATCCATCCCTATGCTGTTCGTAAGGAACACGTTCGACTTCCACTCCAAACTGGAAATCCTGAACTTGATTTCCTAAATGAACTTTATACGACTGCCTTACGTGATGGTGTATCTCCTTATAGTTTGCAGGTAGAGAATGGTAGTTTTGTGATTCCTCATGGCGACCACAATCACTACATCAAGGTTCAAACTAAGGGCTATGAAGTAGCTTTGAAAAACAAGATTCCAGCCCTACAATCCAATTATCAACCTGGAGCCTTTGATGAGAAGGCAGTCTTGGAAAAAGTAGATCAACTTCTTGCTGAAAGTCGAAACGTCTATAAAGACGATCCAATCAAACAAAGACAGATTGAGTTAGCCTTGGGTCAGTTTACTGAAAATATGAAGAAACTGGCAACTAACTCTACAGTAGGTTATCTTGCGACACTGGATCTCTTTGATAAGCAATATATCCATATTGATGAAAGTGTCAAACCTGTTGAAACAAGTGCTTTAGATAAGAAATATCAGGCCTTGATTGATAAAATCAATACCTTGGATACAGACTCTTATGGACTTCCAAAGAAAGACCTTCTCGTTCGACTCCAAGAGGCTAAGTTGGCAAAAGATGAGGCTGCTCTAGCAGCGGTTGAATCACAACTTCAAGCTCTTCAAGACTTTAATGACCGTACTGGTGATACAACAGTGGAATACATCAAGTACTTCTATGAGCATGTAAACGATGGTCGTTTAAGTGATGAGCTTCGTAATAAAGTAGCTAATTTGACTTTTACTTTATATCAATCTCAATCCTTCCGTAAGGCTGTGGACTTGAATAAACTGTTCCCAAGCATTTACCAGACAAAACAAGAAGTAGAAGAGGCTTTGAAAAATCAGCCAGCTACTGCAAAAGTAAATGAAACAGTTTTAGATAAAGAAAAAGTTGATAACCAATCTGCTAAGCAAGCGATTTATGAATTTTTGAAAGATCTTTATCCTGATCTTAAAAAAGAAGAGCATGTCAATCATGTCAGCAAGGAAGAAGTAGAAAGTCTTTTGAGCAAGGCAAATCAACTCTTGGAACAACTCCAAGAAGAAGGAATCAGACAATCCTTGGCAGAAGAAGTAGAAAATCTCAAAGCTGCCACAAACAAGGCTGATGCAGACTTGGATGAAGTAAACAGCCAGGTAAAAGATGTCTTGACTCGTATCGCTAGCGCCCTTCAACAAGAGAAGGAAAATGCTGAACAAGATCCTCAGACACTTGTACTCTATCAAAAACTCTACGATATTCTCATATCGCTTCACTCTTATTTAGAAAGTAATAATGGTTCTGATGAGGACTTTGATAAAGTGGATGCATTACTAGATCAACTTTCTGCTAAGAGTAAAGACAAAGCAGCTTTACTTGAATTGACAAAAGCTATTCTAGTTTTGAATCACCAAATCCAGTCAAAAGCTAGCTCAAGTGAAGAAACAAGTCCAGCAAGAAATGCTGAAGCAAATGGTGCTAACACCAGTGCTGAGAACCAACCAAACGCAACTGCAGAATCTAACAGTGAAACTGCCAGCGACGAAAACAAACCAAGCAACGCAACAGATTCTAAACCTGCTGAATCAACTTCAGAAAATGAAACAGTAGAATCTGCAACAAGTACTGGAAACTAAGAAAAACCAGCAGAATAAAAAGAAAGGCGAAGTAGCTGAGCTACCTCGTCTTTTTAGTCTTTATAAGCTACGATACCAATGATGGTATCAACTGCACGTTCCATAGTCTGAAGGCTGACGTATTCAAAACGTCCATGCATGTTTTCGCCACCCGCAAAGATATTTGGAGTTGGGATTCCCATAAAGGAAATTTTAGAGCCGTCTGTTCCGCCACGGATTGGTTCAATAATAGGCGTGATACCTAAATCTTCCATAACGGCCTTAGCAATGGTAATTGGAGTCATATCTTTTTCAATGACTTCTTTCATATTGTAGTACTGATCTGTCAGGTTTAGGGTGACACGGTCGCTAGCAAGTTCTTGATTCATCTTATCAGCGATAGACTGCATGGCTGCTTTACGCGCTTCAAAGGCATCTTTTTCAAAATCACGAATGATGTAGCTTGCACGCGCCTCCTCAACACTACCTGTCACTTCCATAAGATGATAGAAGCCTTGGTAACCTTCTGTTAGCTCAGGGCGATCATTCTCGGGAAGTTGATTATGAAAATCAATTGCTAGCTGAAGGGCGTTGACCATCTGACCTTTGGCAGTTCCAGGGTGGACATTACGTCCTTGGAAATGCAATTCAGCCCCAGCTGCTGAGAAGGTCTCGTATTGAAGTTCCCCTAGTGGTCCTCCATCAACTGTGTAGGCAAAATCCACATCGAAATCTTCTGCATCAAATTTATTGGCACCAACACCGATTTCCTCATCTGGACCAAAACCAACACGAATCTCACAGTGTTTGATTTCAGGATGGGCAGTCAGATATTCAATAGCAGTCATAATTTCAGCAATCCCTGACTTGTCATCAGCACCTAGCAAGGTTGTTCCATCAGTTGTGATGAGCGTTTGTCCTGGATATTTCTCCAGACTCTTGAAGTCAGCTGGATCCAGTTTGAAACCAGAATTCCCTAGTTCAATCACACCCCCATCGTAGTTTTCAATCACCTGAGGATTGACTCCTTCGGCATTAAAGTCAGCAGTATCCATGTGGGAAATGAAGCCAATTTTTCGTGTTAAAGCTGGATCGTTGGCAGGTAAGGTCCCAATCGCAAAACCATTCGGTAGATAGTAAACATTTTGCAGCCCAACACGTTTCATTTCAGGAATAAGAACATTGGTTGCGAAGTCAACCTGACTCTGCGTACTTGGAGTAGTAGTAGAGTGTTCATCAGAGCGCGTGTTGACCTTAACGTAGGTTAAGAAACGGTCCAAGAGATTTGGATAAGTCATAAAAAACTCCTTTTGAATTCATTTTTTCCATTGTATCATAGAAAGAAGAGAAAAACAAAAGACAGAAGTTAGGGGAATTTACAATGTTAGCGTTTACTTATCAACGAATTCATGATAAAATAAACTTGATAAAAATATCACAAGGAAGCGATTATGAAAAAAGCAATTTTAATGATGACTTTCGGTTCGCCAGAAGAGATTACCTTTGAAGGTGTGGCTGATTTTTTCACAAATATTCGTCGTGGAGTGAGACCTCAAGACCACGAGATTCAAACTCTCTATGATAATTATGTACGAATTGGCGGCACTCCTCTGCAAAAAATTACCCGTGAAGAGGTTGCTTTGGTAGAAACTAGGCTGGGGAATGAGTATAGTGTTTATTTTGCTAATAAGTTTTCTAGACCCTTTATCCCAGATGTGATTGGTCAGATGGAAGCAGACGGAATCGAGCAGTGTATTTGCTTGATTTTAGAGCCCCATTATTCTTTTTACTCTGTTATGGGTTATGAGAAATTTTTAGAAAGCAAGCAAATTCAATTTTTGGTCATTAAGGACTGGTATCAAGAAGAAGCGCTATTAAATTATTGGGCAGATGAAATTGCTAAGATTTTAAAAGAAGAAGTAAAGCAGGATAGCTTTACTTCTTCTTTTCAGCCCACAGTGTGCCCATTTTTGCCTTGGATTTTGGTGACCCATATATTGACCAAATTTTCGAAAATAGCAAGCTAGTTGCTGAAAAACTAGGCTTGAGTTCAGAACAATATACAAATACCTGGCAAAGTGAGAGTGATATTGGGATTCCATGGATTAAGCCAGATGTATTAGAATATCTCAGAGAACAGACAGAACATCCAGACCATTATATTTTTGTTCCTATCAGCTTCATTAGCGAGCATATTGAAGTCTTGTTTGACAATGATGTGGAATGTTATGACTTATGTCAGGAATTTGGGGTAAACTACCATCGTCCACTAATGCCAAATACAGATTCTCGTTTGATTGATGCCTTGGTTAATACAGTCAGAGCTAATGAGGACAAAGAGTTTAAGGAATTTCTCCCAGAAGAAGAAACCTTTGATGAGTTAGTTCCTTCAGATGAGACTAAAAACATTTTGGCTGAATCTGAAGATTTACAAATGCCAGAATTTGTGAAAAAATTGATTGAGAAAAAAGGTCGTGAAAATGTTAAGATGCCTTATTTGATCAAGAAAATGATTGAGAAAGCAGGTAAGTTACCAAAAGAGTAAAGAAAAAGGATTTAGCTTGGCGCTAGATCCTTTTAATCGATTATTTTTTCTCAAGAAGGGCTTTGATTTCTTGAAGGACTTCCAACTCGGTTGGTTTTTTTTCGTCAGTTTTTTCTTCCTTTATGCCAGTGAGTTTCTGTGCTTTTTCAATACCCTTGATAATAAAGAAGAGGGCGGTACCCACAAAGATAAAATTGATAATAGCACTTAAAAAGTTACCATAGCCGACTCCATGCCAAGAAAGTTGAGCGATACGTTCGACTTTAGCAGCTTTCAAAGCGGGATTTAAAATAAGAGGAGTGATAATGTCGTTTACAAGTGAAGTAACGATAGCACCAAAAGCAGAGGCAATGACAACACCGACAGCAAGGTCAATAACATTTCCTCGAAGCAAGAATGATTTTAGATTTTTTAACATACTGTTTTCCTTTCAACGTTTCGTGTTTCATTGTATCCTAAATCATTATAGAAGGCAATTAAAAGGCTCATAAATGGAGCATTATTTTCTAAAAATATAGATCTTGCTCAAGATATAATTGATGATAATAATGAGTATTTGTGCAATTATTGTTTCAATAGCATTTATCTTATCAGGATTTTCGTTTACAAATTGCCCTATGATATGAGGAGAATGAGTTACAAAGAGAAAAGTTAAAAACAAATCTAACAGAAAAGTAGAAAGGCGGGCAAGAAAAAATTTCACTAAACGGATAAGCCGATTCTTCCTTGCTTGCTTAAATACAAGCCTATCATTTGTGATAAAGGCAAAGAGGATACCAATAATATTTGCTAGGGCAGTAGCAAGGAGTTCCTGATGACTTAGTTGATAAATGACTAGTCGTGAGAGAATCGAAACTAGAGTTGTTGCAAGGCCAAAAAAGAGATAGGCTAAGATTTCATTGTTAAAAAATTTTTGAATACGAATTTTCATGTTTTAAGTATAGCATAAAGCAGGCTATTGTGCTATACTAGTAAGGTTGAATAAAGCAACCCTTGGTGCTTAGCTTCTTTCACCAAGCATATTACACGCGGATAACCGCCAAAGGAGAAAAGATGAAAAAATTAACTATTCGTGATGTTGCAGATATTGCAATCGTCGCTGCTATCTATGTCGTTTTGACTGTCACACCGCCTCTAAATGCCATTAGCTATGGTGCTTATCAGTTCCGTATTTCAGAAATGATGAACTTTATGGCTTTTTACAATCCCAAGTATATCATCGGAGTTACTATCGGTTGTATGATTGCTAATTTCTTTAGCTTCGGACTCCTAGATGTCTTTGTTGGTGGCGGATCAACCTTGGTATTCCTCAGTTTAGGTGTTTGGCTTTTTGCAAAATATAGCAAGGATTACCTCTTTAACGGATTGATTCGAAAAGATCATTTCTTCTTTTCAATCTTCTTTTCAATTTCCATGTTTACTATCGCTGCAGAGCTAAATATTGTAGCAGAATTACCATTCTTCCTTACTTGGTTTACAACAGGTATCGGTGAATTTGCCTCATTGATTATTGGAGCGATTATTATTGGTAAAATTGCTCGTCGAATCGATTTGAGCAAATAGAAGAAGACAAGCTAGGTAGCCTTTACCTGGCTTTTTCTTATAGAAAATTTCTAAGGAAACTTGACAAGTTTTTCTGATTATAGTATACTTCTTAAGTAAGCTGATTTAGCTCAGTTGGCAGAGCGCATCCATGGTAAGGATGAGGTCGCCGGTTCAATCCCGGCAATTAGCATGATAGAAACAAAATGACCTTGGGAGACCAAGGTTTTTCTTATTGACCTGTATAAATGAAGTTAAAGCGTTTTGGCTGTTGACAAAAGTCATTCTCTTTAGTAGAATAGAAGATGCGATGAGTCGATAGGTAGTCTTCGGACTACTATTGAGCATAAGGAGGTCATAACGCAGGAGCGGACCTTGATGAGTTGTGTGAACCTGCTCATCACATGAAGATGCCTCTTAGTCCCTAGTCTAGCGACTGGGGATTTTTATTTTTCAAAAAATGATGAAAAAGCTTTGCAATTCATGGAAAAAGTAGTATAATACTTCTATTATAGAAATTTTTAGAAAATTCCGAAAGAGGTTATTTATGGGATATACAGTTGCTGTAGTCGGCGCGACAGGTGCTGTCGGTGCTCAGATGATAAAAATGTTGGAAGAATCAACACTTCCAATCGATAAAATCCGTTTACTTGCTTCTGCACGTTCAGCAGGCAAGACTTTGAAATTTAAAGATCAAGATATTACAATTGAAGAAACGACTGAAACAGCTTTTGAAGGAGTTGATATTGCTCTCTTTTCAGCAGGTGGTTCTACATCAGCTAAGTATGCACCATACGCAGTTAAAGCTGGAGCGGTAGTAGTTGATAATACATCTTACTTCCGTCAAAATCCAGACGTTCCTTTGGTTGTTCCAGAGGTCAATGCTCATGCACTTGATGCCCACAACGGGATTATTGCTTGCCCTAACTGTTCAACAATCCAAATGATGGTGGCGCTTGAACCTGTCCGTCAAAAATGGGGCTTGGATCGTATCATCGTTTCAACTTACCAAGCAGTTTCAGGTGCTGGTATGGGAGCAATTCTTGAAACACAACGTGAACTTCGTGAAGTCTTGAATGATGGTGTGAAACCACGTGATTTGCATGCGGAAATCTTACCTTCAGGCGGTGACAAGAAACATTATCCTATCGCCTTTAACGCTCTTCCACAAATCGATGTCTTCACTGACAATGATTACACATACGAAGAGATGAAGATGACCAAGGAAACTAAGAAAATCATGGAAGATGATAGCATTGCAGTATCTGCAACATGTGTGCGTATTCCAGTCTTGTCAGCTCACTCTGAGTCTGTTTACATCGAAACAAAAGAAGTGGCTCCAATCGAAGAAGTAAAAGCAGCTATCGCAGCTTTCCCAGGTGCTGTCCTTGAAGATGATGTCGCTCATCAAATTTATCCTCAAGCCATCAATGCAGTGGGTTCGCGTGATACCTTTGTTGGTCGTATCCGTAAAGACTTGGATGCTGAAAAAGGAATCCACATGTGGGTTGTTTCAGATAACCTTCTCAAAGGTGCTGCTTGGAACTCAGTTCAGATTGCAGAAACTCTTCACGAACGTGGATTGGTTCGTCCAACAGCTGAATTGAAATTTGAATTAAAATAGTTATATCGTTTAGGAGTTCAGATGAACTCCTTCTTTGAAATAGAGAGGTGTTTTCATGTCTTATCAAGATTTAAAAGAGTGTAAAATCATCACAGCTTTTATTACCCCCTTCCATGAGGATGGTTCTATCAACTTTGACGCTATTCCAGCCTTGATTGAGCATCTGTTAGCGCATCATACAGACGGAATTCTCCTCGCAGGGACCACTGCTGAGAGTCCAACTTTGACCCACGATGAGGAGTTGGAACTCTTTGCGGCTGTACAAAAGATTGTCAATGGACGCGTTCCTTTGATTGCGGGTGTAGGTACTAATGATACGCGTGACTCTATTGAGTTTGTCAAAGAAGTAGCAGAATTTGGCGGCTTTGCTGCTGGACTTGCTATTGTTCCTTACTACAACAAACCTTCGCAAGAAGGAATGTATCAGCATTTTAAAGCCATTGCAGATGCTTCTGACCTACCAATTATTATCTATAACATTCCTGGGCGTGTGGTTGTCGAATTGACTCCAGAAACCATGCTTCGCTTGGCTGACCATCCAAATATTATTGGTGTCAAAGAATGTACTAGTTTGGCTAATATGGCTTACTTGATTGAGCACAAACCAGAAGAGTTCTTGGTCTATACTGGTGAGGATGGAGATGCTTTCCATGCCATGAACCTTGGTGCTGATGGGGTTATTTCTGTTGCATCCCATACAAATGGAGATGAGATGCACGAGATGTTTACTGCCATTGCAGAAAGCGATATGAAGAAAGCGGCAGCTATTCAGCGTAAATTCATTCCTAAGGTTAATGCCCTCTTCTCTTATCCAAGTCCTGCTCCAGTTAAAGCTGTTCTGAACTATATGGGATTTGAAGCTGGACCAACACGCTTACCTCTAGTTCCAGCACCAGAAGAAGATGCCAAACGCATTATCAAAGTCGTCGTAGATGGCGACTACGAAGCGACCAAGGCAACTGTAACAGGTGTCTTAAGACCAGATTACTAATAAGACAATAAAATCCATGACCGCACGAACGATCATGGATTTTTCTTATTTTCCTAAACAGAATTGGCTAAAAAGTTGGGTAATGAGTTCATCTGGTGCAGCATCCCCAGTGATTTCTCCGAGGATTTCCCAAGTACGAGTCAAGTCAACTTGAAGCAAGTCAACTGGCATACCTAGTTCCAGCCCTTCATTAACAGCCTGTAGGCTTTCAACAGCCTTCTCAATCAAGGAAATATGACGGGCATTTGACAAGTAAGTGGCATCTTGCTCAACCAAACCAGCATTTTCAAAGAAGAGGTTGTTGATTCTCTCTTCAATCTTATCGATGTTTTGGTTTTTAAGGACTGAAATGCGGATGACGTCTTCAGGTAGTTCCGAAGTTTCAATCGCTTCAGGCAGGTCGGTTTTATTAAGAAGAATAATACGGTTTGTATCTTGGCTAATCTCAAGAAGTTGTCGGTCTTGGGCAGTTAAGGGCTCGCTAGAGTTTAGTACTAGCAGAACCAAGTCAGCTTCCTTAAGAGCTTTTTTCGAACGCTCAACACCGATTTGTTCAACGATATCATCCGTTTCACGGATACCAGCTGTATCAATCAATTTGAGAGGAACACCATTGATGTTGACGTATTCTTCGATGACATCACGGGTTGTACCAGCAATATCTGTAACGATAGCCTTGTCCTCACGCAAGAGGTTGTTGAGAAGGCTAGATTTCCCAACATTGGGACGGCCGATGATTGCTGTAGAAATTCCTTCCCGAAGGATTTTGCCACGACGGGCTGTCCTAAGGAGATTAGTTAGTAATTGTTCAAACTCCATAGTCTTCTCACGGACCACAGCAGTAGTGGCTTCCTCAACATCGTCGTACTCAGGATAATCAATATTCACCTCGACTTGGGCAAGTGTATTGAGGATTTCTTGACGGGTATTGTTAATCAGGTCAGAAAGGGAGCCGTCTAATTGTTTAACTGCAATGTTCATAGCCTTGTCTGTCTTAGCACGGATGATGTCCATAACGGCTTCAGCCTGAGTCAAGTCAACACGTCCATTTAGGAAGGCACGTTTGGTAAATTCACCAGGTTCTGCCAACCGAGCTCCTTCACGGATAGCTAGCTGGAGAATCTCATTGGTCACCGCAATCCCACCGTGGGTGTTAATCTCGATAATATCCTCACGAGTGAAGGTCTTTGGAGACTTCATGGCTCCAACCATAACCTCGTCCATGACCTTACCATTTTGAGGGTCAACAATGTGACCGTAGTTAAGGGTATGGCTAGCAACCTGACTCAAGTCTTTTCCTTTAAAAATCTTTTGCGCAATCGCAAAACTTTCTGTTCCGCTCAGGCGGACAATACCAATAGCCCCTTCACCTAGTGGAGTAGAGATAGCAGCGATGGTATCAAATTCACGTGTAATCATAATGTTTCCTTTAATTAATAGCTCTTTTCTTGGAAATTTTTCCAAGTATCCTTTCAAATTGTAACAAATTTAGGCTATTTCTTCAATGGATGCTACTTGGAGATTGAAAAAGCCTAAGCATTTCTGCTTAAGCTAGCTTATTTGGTACGCATTTCCCCTTGTGGAAAGTAAGTTCCTTCTGGCATGTCGTTGATGATGACATGAACAGCTGATTGAGGTGCTCCAGTGTTACGGACAACCGCTTCCGTTACTTCCTTAGCAAGAGCCTTCTTTTGCTCGAGCGTGCGTCCTTCAAATAAATCGATGCGTACAAATGGCATAATAGCTTCCTCCACTAGTTTTGATTTCTTCTATTTTACCACATTTTGCCGTTTAAAGCTTAAGAAAATTATGATATACTAGAATGTAGCAAAAATTTAGAAATGGACGTGAAGCAAGAAACATGGCACAGTTGTATTATCGTTATGGGACCATGAACTCTGGTAAAACGATTGAGATTCTCAAAGTGGCCTATAACTACGAGGAGCAGGGAAAAGGTGTTGTGATTATGACCTCGGCTCTGGATACGCGTGACGGTGTTGGCTATGTGTCGAGTCGGATTGGTATGAAACGCCCTGCCATTGCGATTGAGGAAACGACGGATATCTTTGGATTTATCCGAGATTTACCTGAGAAACCATACTGTGTTTTGGTCGATGAAGCCCAGTTTCTCAAACGTCATCATGTTTATGACCTAGCTCGTGTTGTAGACGAGTTAGACATACCCGTTATGGCATTTGGTTTGAAAAACGACTTTCGCAATGAACTATTCGAAGGTTCAAAATATCTCTTGCTTTTAGCAGATAAAATCGATGAGATTAAGACCATCTGTCAGTATTGTAAGAAAAAGGCGACTATGGTTTTGCGAACACAGGATGGACTGCCCGTTTACGATGGAGAACAGATCCAGATTGGTGGCAATGAAACCTATATCTCGGTTTGCCGTAAACATTATTTTGCCCATGAAATCAATAAGGAGAATGAAGAAAAATGAACATCTATGATCAACTACAAGCTGTAGAAGACCGTTATGAAGAACTAGGAGAATTGCTCAGTGACCCAGATGTGGTCTCTGACACCAAACGTTTTATGGAGCTTTCAAAAGAAGAAGCTTCAACTCGTGATACGGTAACAGCCTACCGTGAGTACAAACAAGTCCTTCAAAACATCGTTGATGCCGAAGAGATGATTAAGGAATCAGGTGGAGATGCGGACTTGGAAGAAATGGCCAAGCAAGAGCTCAAAGATGCCAAGGATGAAAAAGAAGAATACGAAGAAAAACTGAAAATCTTGCTCCTTCCAAAGGATCCGAACGATGACAAGAACATCATCCTTGAAATCCGAGGAGCAGCTGGTGGAGATGAAGCAGCACTTTTTGCGGGTGACCTTCTAACCATGTACCAAAAGTATGCAGAAGCCCAAGGATGGCGCTTTGAAGTCATGGAGGCTTCTATGAATGGTGTCGGTGGTTTCAAAGAAGTGGTTGCTATGGTTTCTGGTCAGTCTGTATACTCTAAACTCAAGTATGAATCTGGTGCCCACCGTGTGCAACGTGTCCCTGTGACAGAAAGCCAAGGCCGTGTACATACTTCGACAGCGACAGTTCTTGTCATGCCTGAAGTGGAAGAGGTTGAATACGACATTGATCCAAAAGACCTTCGTGTCGACATTTATCACGCCTCTGGTGCTGGTGGACAGAACGTCAACAAGGTTGCGACAGCCGTTCGTATCGTTCACTTGCCAACCAATATCAAGGTTGAGATGCAGGAAGAACGTACCCAGCAGAAGAACCGTGAGAAGGCCATGAAAATCATCCGTGCGCGTGTTGCTGACCACTTTGCTCAGATTGCCCAAGATGAACAAGACGCTGAGCGTAAGTCGACAATCGGTACTGGTGACCGTTCAGAACGGATTCGTACTTATAACTTCCCACAAAACCGTGTTACGGACCACCGTATCGGCTTGACCCTCCAAAAACTAGATACCATTTTGTCTGGTAAGTTGGATGAGGTTGTGGACGCCTTGGTGCTCTATGACCAAACGCAAAAACTAGAAGAATTAAACAAATAATGAAATTAGCTCAATTATTTTCAGATTTTGAAGAAGAGTTGGTTAGACAAGGAGAGGAAGCTGAAAGCCTCTCTTTTGTCTATCGTAGCCTGAAAAATCTCTCTTTTACGGACTTTGTCTTTGCTCTGCAGCAGGAAGTGACGGAAGAGGAAGAAGTATTTGTAAAAGGAATTTTCCAACAGTTAGCAGCTTATAAACCAGCCCAGTATATTATAGGTAGGGCAGATTTTTATGAAATGCAGCTAAAAGTTGATGAGCGGGTTTTGATTCCTCGTCCAGAGACAGAGGAGTTAGTGGAGCTTATCCTGGCTGAAAATCCTGGGATGAATCTATCTGTTCTGGATATTGGAACAGGTAGTGGAGCTATTGCTCTCGCCTTAGCAAAAAACAGACCAGATTGGTCAGTGACAGCAGCAGATATTTCCCAAGATGCTTTAGATGTAGCCAGCGAAAATGCTAAAAATCAAAATCTTCAAATATTTTTAAAAAAATCTGACTGTTTTACAGAAATTTCTGAAAAATATGATATAATTGTTTCCAATCCACCCTATATCTCTCGTGAAGATGAGTCAGAGGTCGGCTTGAATGTTTTGCATTCGGAGCCTCATCTAGCTCTCTTTGCAGATGAGGATGGCCTAGCTATTTACCGTAGAATTGCGGAAGATGCAAAAGACTATCTCAAAGATGGTGGTAAGATTTACCTTGAAATTGGATACAAGCAAGGTCAAAGTGTTCCCGAATTTTTTAGGAAACATCTTCCTGAAAAGCGAGTACGAACACTCAAGGACCAATTTGGTCAAGATAGGATGGTCGTGGTTGATGATGGACAGGATTAAACAAGAGTTGGAAAATGGTGGAGCTGTCGTTTTACCTACAGAGACAGTTTACGGTCTTTTTGCTAAGGCCTTAGATGAAAAAGCAGTTGACCATGTTTACCAACTCAAACGTCGTCCTAGAGATAAGGCACTCAATCTCAATATTGCCTCTTTAGAGGACATCTTGTACTTTTCAAAGAATCAGCCAACTTATCTTCAAAAACTTGTAGAGACCTTTTTACCAGGTCCCTTGACCATTATTCTCGAAGCCAATGACCGAGTTCCCTATTGGGTCAATTCTGGCCTTGCAACGGTGGGATTTCGGATGCCCAGTCATCCTATCACGCTGGATTTGATTAGAGAGACGGGGCCCTTGATTGGACCGTCTGCCAATATCTCAGGTCAGGCAAGTGGGGTAACCTTTGAACAAATTCTGAAGTATTTTGACCAAGAAGTTCTGGGTCTGGAAGACGATGCTTTTCTAACTGGACAGGATTCAACTATTTTGGATTTGTCTGGAGACAAGGTGAAAATCTTACGCCAAGGGGTTATTAAGCGAGAAGATATTCTTGCTCAGTTGCCAGAGATTTCTTTTGAGGAGGAATGAGATGCTAAGAGGTTTAAGAGAAACTGATGTGAAAGCGATATGTGAGATCAACCAAGATGCTTTGGGTTATTCTTTTAGTCCAGAGGACACAGCTAGTCAACTAGCTAGACTGTCTCAGGATTCCCATCATTTCCTACTTGGCTATGAGGATGCAGTTAGTCATGTCTTACTTGGATATGTCCACGCTGAGGTCTATGAATCACTTTATTCTAAAGCAGGATTTAATATTTTAGCTTTGGCAGTTTCACCTCAAGCGCAAGGTCAAGGTATTGGTAAAAGTTTACTACAAGGGTTGGAAGAAGAAGCAAAAAGACGTGGTTATGGGTTTATCCGCTTAAACTCTGCCGATCATCGTCTGGGAGCTCATGCATTTTATGAAAAAGTTGGTTATACTTGTGATAAAATGCAGAAACGGTTTATTCGCATCTTTTAGTTTATTTTCTTATTGTAAAATCAAACTAATGGACTAGTCACACAATAAAGGAGAAGACCTATGATTTTTGACAAAGATGATTTTAAAGTATACGATGCTGATCTCTGGAATGCTATTGCCAAAGAAGAAGAACGCCAACAGAATAATATCGAGTTGATTGCTTCGGAAAACGTAGTTTCCAAGGCTGTTATGGCAGCTCAAGGGTCTATCTTGACAAACAAATATGCCGAGGGTTACCCAGGACACCGTTATTATGGTGGAACGGATGTAGTAGATGTGGTAGAATCTCTAGCCATTGAACGCGCAAAAGAAATTTTCGGCGCTAAATTCGCTAATGTCCAACCTCACTCAGGCAGCCAAGCCAACTGTGCGGCTTACATGGCCTTGATTGAGCCAGGTGATACCGTCATGGGGATGGATTTGGCAGCAGGTGGACACTTGACCCACGGAGCTCCTGTCAGCTTCTCAGGTCAAACCTACAACTTTGTTTCTTACAGTGTTGACCCTGAAACGGAACTCTTGGATTTTGATGCTATCTTGAAACAAGCCCAAGAAGTAAAACCAAAATTGATCGTAGCAGGTGCTTCAGCCTATTCTCAAATTATCGACTTTTCAAAATTCCGTGAAATTGCGGATGCTGTTGGGGCTAAACTCATGGTAGATATGGCTCATATTGCTGGTTTGGTTGCAGCTGGTCTACATCCAAGCCCAGTTCCATACGCCCATATCACAACAACAACGACCCACAAAACCCTTCGTGGACCTCGTGGTGGTTTGATTTTGACTAATGACGAAGAACTTGCCAAGAAGATTAACTCAGCTATTTTCCCAGGTATTCAGGGTGGACCTTTGGAGCATATTGTAGCTGCCAAGGCTGTTTCCTTTAAAGAAGTTTTGGATCCAGCCTTCAAGGAATACGCTACCAATGTTATCAAAAACAGCAAAGCTATGGCAGATGTCTTCTTGCAAGACCCTGATTTCCGTATTATTTCTGGTGGGACTGAAAATCACCTCTTCCTTGTTGATGTGACTAAGGTTGTAGAAAACGGAAAAGTTGCTCAAAACTTGCTGGATGAAGTCAATATTACCCTAAATAAAAATTCAATTCCTTACGAAACCTTGTCACCATTCAAGACAAGTGGGATTCGTATCGGATCTGCAGCCATTACTGCGCGTGGATTTGGTGAAGAAGAGAGTCGCAAAGTGGCTGAACTCATCATTAAAACCCTTAAGAATGCAGAAAATGAAGCTGTCTTAGAAGAAGTGAGAAGTGAAGTCAAAGTGTTGACAGACGCCTTCCCATTATACGAGGACTAAAACTTTTATGGACATTTATATTAAGAAAGCCATTATTCACCAGTTCAGTCCGGCTGATACCGAGCTGTTCCTAGCGGATAAGCTTCTCAATATTACTCCAAAAATCGAAGAATACCTGCGTAAAAAAATTGAACGTGTGTATTCAGATGAAGCCAAGACTGGGATTTTCGAGGAAGAAAATCCCTTCTTCAATCACATCACAGACGATTTGTTGGAGACATCAGTAACACTGGCTAATCTCTGGAAAGAGGAGTTTAGCATTTCTGAAAATCTCAAGACCAATGACTTGATTTTTGTGCAATTTTCTAAAGAAGGTGTGGAACATTTCGCTTTCTTACGAATTGCCCTGCGAGAGACCTTGACCCACCTCGGAGGAGAAGTTGATAATCCAATCAAGCTGACTCAGAATAACCTGCCTGGATTTGGAACAGGGGCTGATGAGGCCTTGGTAGTCAATCTTCAGAGTCGCAAGTATCATCTGATTGAAAAACGAATCAAGTACAACGGGGCTTTCTTGAACTATTTTTCAGAAAATCTTCTTGCCGTCGCCCCTAAGATTTCACCCAAGAAATCCATCAAGGAACTGGAAAAGACAGCCCAGAGAATTGCTGAAACCTTTAACACAGATGATTTTCAATTTCAATCCAAGGTCAAATCAGCGATTTTCAACAACCTAGAAGAAAGCAATGAATTGTCACCTGAAAAATTGGCCAACGACCTTTTTGATAATAATCTGACGGCTCGTTTGAGCTTTATTGATCAAGTCAAGGAAGCTGTACCAGAGCCTGTTCAATTTGATGAAATTGATGCCAGTCGCCAATTAAAGAAATTTGAAAACCAAAAACTCTCCTTGTCAAATGGAATTGAGCTCATCGTTCCCAATAATGTTTATCAAGACGCTGAGTCTGTTGAGTTTATCCAAAATGACAATGGAACCTACTCTATCTTAATCAAAAATATCGAGGATATCCAAAGTAAATAATGTTTAAACGAATTCGAAGAGTGCTTGTACTAGCAGTCTTCCTTTTTGCTGGCTATAAAGCTTACCGCGTTCACCAAGATGTCAAGCAAGTCATGACCTATCAACCCATGGTGCGAGAAATCTTGAGTGAAAAAGACACCCCAGCAAACGAAGAGCTTGTGCTCGCTATGATTTATACCGAAACAAAAGGAAAAGAAGACGATGTTATGCAGTCTAGTGAGTCTGCTAGTGGTTCAACCAATACCATCAACGATAATGCCTCTAGCATTCGGCAAGGCGTTCAAACTCTGACAGACAATCTCTATCTAGCCCAGAAGCAGGGTGTTGATGTCTGGACCGCTGTTCAAGCCTATAATTTTGGACCTGCCTATATCGATTTTATCGCCCAAAATGGCAAGGAAAATACCTTGGCTCTGGCCAAACAGTACTCTCGTGAGACTGTTGCCCCCTTGCTGGGTAATACTACTGGAAAGACTTATAGTTATATTCATCCCATTTCCATTTTTCATGGAGCCGAACTCTATGTAAATGGAGGAAATTATTACTATTCTAGGCAGGTTCATCTCAACCTTTACATCATCAAATGTTTCACTCTCTTTTCGACATCTGGCTAGCCCAGGTGTTTTTGTTATAAGTTTTCTTTAAGATAGATATATTACTCTAGAAAAGTAAAGGAGGGAATTCCCTATGAGAAAGAAACTCTTTCTGACCAGTGCTGCGGTCTTGTGGGCAGTAACAGCTATGAATAGCGCCCATGCAGCAACTGATGTTCAAAAAGTCATCGACGAAACCTATGTCCAACCTGAATATGTCCTAGGTTCATCATTGTCTGAAGATCAAAAAAATCAAACCCTTAAAAAACTAGGCTATAATGCCTCAACAGACACCAAAGAACTCAAGACAATGACACCTGATGTCTATTCTAAGATTATGAATGTGGCCAATGACTCTAGCTTACAGTTGTATTCATCAGCCAAGATTCAAAAGCTAGGTGACAAGTCGCCACTTGAGGTCAAGATTGAAACACCAGAAAATATCACTAAGGTGACGCAGGATATGTACCGAAACGCAGCCGTAACCTTGGGTGTGGAACATGCCAAAATTACTGTAGCAGCCCCTATTCCAGTTACAGGTGAGAGCGCCCTAGCAGGGATTTACTATTCGCTAGAGGCTAATGGAGCCAAGGTGCCACAAGCCAACAAAGAGTTGGCTCAAGAAGAGCTAAAGGCTTTGTCCGATATCAATGCTGAAAACAAGGACAAAACTGGCTATGATGCTAATAAATTAAATGTTGCCCTAGCCGATATCAAGTCAGGACTCGCCAAAGCTAAAGAAAGTAAGGGAAATCTGACGGAGGAAGATGTCCGCAAAATCGTTGAAGATACCTTAAAAAATTACAAACTCGATCAGGTTATAACAGGAAACCAAATCAATATCATCATCAATTTTGCTTTGAATCTCTCAAAAAGTGATATTCTTAGCAATACAGACTTCACTAAAACTCTAAATGACCTGAAACAAAGCATCGTATCACAAGCTGGCGATAGTTTTAAAAATATCAACCTTAACTTTGATGCTGATAAGGCGCTAGAGGACGGTGGGAACTTCTTAAGTTCCCTCTGGCAAGCCATTGTCAACTTCTTCAAGAGTTTTGGTTCTTAAGAAATTTCATGGTATAATAGATGGTAACCCTAACGTTGCCGTCTTTTTTGTCGGCCAATAGAAAGAGAAAATAATGTTAAAGAAAAATGATATTGTAGAAGTTGAGATTGTTGACTTGACCCATGAAGGGGCAGGAGTTGCCAAGGTGGATGGTTTGGTATTTTTTGTTGAGAATGCTTTACCGAGTGAAAAAATCCTTATGCGTGTCCTCAAGGTCAATAAAAAGATTGGTTTTGGGAAAGTTGAAGAATACCTTATCCAGTCACCACATCGTAATCAAGATCTAGATTTGGCTTACCTGCGTTCAGGAATCGCTGATTTAGGTCATCTTGCTTATCCAGAACAGCTCAAGTTTAAAACTAAGCAAGTCAAGGACAGTCTATACAAGATTGCTGGAATTGCTGATGTAGAGGTTGCTGAAACACTTGGTATGGAAAATCCAATCAAGTACCGCAACAAGGCACAGGTGCCTGTTCGTCGAATGAATGGTATCTTAGAAACTGGATTTTTCCGTAAGAATTCCCACGATCTCATGCCACTGGAAGATTTCTTTATCCAAGATCCTGTGATTGATGAGGTAGTAGTAGGTCTACGTGACTTGCTCCGCCGTTATGATTTGAAACCTTATGATGAAAAGGAACAATCTGGCTTGATTCGAAACCTTGTGGTACGTCGTGGGCATTACTCAGGACAAATCATGGTTATTTTGGTAACAACTCGACCTAAAGTTTTCCGTGTTGACCAATTGATTGAACAATTAACCAAGCAGTTCCCAGAGATTGTGTCGGTTATGCAAAATATCAATGATCAGAACACCAATGCAATTTTTGGTAAGGAATGGCGCACACTTTATGGACAAGACTTTATTACTGACCAGATGTTGGGAAATGACTACCAAATCGCTGGACCAGCATTTTACCAAGTCAATACTGAAATGGCTGAGAAACTCTATCAGACAGCCATTGACTTTGCTGAATTAAAAGAAGATGATGTGGTCATTGATGCCTATTCTGGTATCGGGACGATTGGCCTCTCTGTTGCGAAACATGTCAAAGAAGTCTATGGTGTTGAAGTAATTCCAGAAGCGGTTGAGAATAGTAAGAAGAATGCTCAACTGAACAATATTTCAAACGCCCACTATGTCTGTGATACAGCCGAAAATGCCATGAAGAATTGGCTTAAAGATGGAATTCAACCAAGCCTTATCCTAGTGGACCCACCAAGAAAAGGACTCACTGAGAGCTTTATCAAAGCAAGTAGCCAAACAGGAGCAGACCGCATTGCCTATATCTCCTGTAATGTTGCAACCATGGCGCGTGATATCAAACTCTACCAAGAATTGGGATATGAATTGAAGAAAGTCCAGCCGGTTGACTTATTCCCTCAAACTCATCATGTTGAGTGTGTGAGTTTGTTAGTGAAACGCAGTTAATCCTCAAAAGATTCACTGAATCTTTTGAGCTCCGTAGACGCATCATGTTGAGTGTGTGGCTTTACTGGTAAAAGCCTAGAAACCTTTGAACGAAAGGAATAATAGACTTTCTGAGAAACAAAATATAATACAATAAAACTATGAATTCTGAAGCAAGTCAGCAATTAAGCGATAGCCGTTTCAAGAGCCTTGTAGGTGTTCAGCGCACGACTTTTGAAGAGATGTTATCTGTGTTAAAAACAGCTTATCAACGTAAACGCGCAAAAGGTGAACTAAAACCCAAATTAAGCCTAGACGATCTCCTCATGGTAACTATTCAATACATGCGAGAATAGCGCACTTATGAACAAATTGTGGCTGATTTTGGCATTCACGAAAGCAACTTAATTCGTCGGAGTCAATGGGTTGAAGCAACTCTTATTCAAAATGGTTTTAGGATTTCAAATTCTGCCTTAATTCTGTAAAAACAGTAAAATTCGAAGGATTGTAAGGTAAGAGTTTTTTTCTTTCTGAAAAAATGGTATAATAGCAATCAAAACTAGAAAATAAAACGGAATTTGGAACAGATTTGTCTGTATCCTAGTAGAGTGGTGATACTATGAAGATTAGTAAGAGGCACTTATTAAATTATTCCATCTTGATTCCCTACTTGCTTTTATCTATTTTGGGCTTGATTGTGGTCTATTCGACCACTAGTGCTATTTTAATTGAAGAAGGCAAGAGCGCCTTGCAATTGGTTCGAAACCAAGGAATCTTTTGGATTGTTAGTTTGATACTGATTGCCTTAATTTATAAATTGAGACTAGATTTTTTGAGAAATGAGCGACTAATCATTTTAGTTATATTGATAGAAATGCTTTTATTGTTCTTGGCTCGTTTTATTGGTATTTCCGTAAACGGGGCATACGGTTGGATTTCGGTTGCAGGAGTAACTATTCAGCCAGCTGAGTACTTAAAAATCATTATTATTTGGTATTTGGCTCACCGATTCTCCAAACAGCAAGAAGAAATAGCTATTTATGATTTTCAAGTTTTGACTCAAAATCAATGGCTTCCTCGTGCTTTTAATGATTGGCGATTCGTTCTCCTAGTTCTGATTGGAAGTTTGGGAATTTTCCCTGATTTAGGGAATGCGACTATTTTAGTCTTGGTTTCCTTGATTATGTATACAGTTAGTGGAATCGCTTATCGCTGGTTTTCAACCATTCTGGCGCTCGTATCTGCCGCTTCTGTCTTTTTCTTGACCACTATCAGCCTAATCGGTGTTGAGACCTTTTCAAGAATTCCAGTATTTGGCTATGTAGCCAAGCGCTTTAGTGCCTTTTTTAATCCTTTTGCCGATCGTGCGGATGCGGGTCACCAGTTATCTAATTCTTATTTTGCCATGGTCAATGGTGGTTGGTTTGGTCTAGGTCTTGGGAACTCGATTGAAAAACGAGGTTATTTACCAGAGGCTCATACAGACTTTGTCTTTTCTATCGTGATTGAAGAATTTGGCTTTGTTGGTGCCAGTCTTATTTTAGCTCTCTTGTTTTTCATGATTTTGCGGATTATCTTGGTCGGTATCCGAGCGGAGAATCCTTTCAATGCCATGGTTGCACTCGGTGTCGGAGGGATGATGTTGGTTCAGGTATTTGTCAATATCGGAGGGATTTCGGGCTTGATTCCATCTACAGGAGTAACCTTTCCCTTCTTATCCCAGGGTGGAAATAGTCTTCTAGTCTTATCAGTGGCAGTGGCCTTTGTCTTAAATATTGATGCCAGTGAAAAACGCGCTAAGTTGTACCGAGAATTGGAAAATCAAACAATGAACCTTCTGTGAAGTAGAATAAAGAAAGGATAGTCTATGTCTCTTCAAAAATTAGAAAATTATAGTAATAAAAGTGTT
This sequence comes from Streptococcus sp. 1453, assembly GCF_013276955.1. NCBI lineage: Bacteria > Bacillati > Bacillota > Bacilli > Lactobacillales > Streptococcaceae > Streptococcus > Streptococcus sp. 1453. The sequence goes on along the minus strand of NZ_VMLZ01000003.1, from coordinate 205,217 downwards.
GTGCAAGAAGAAGTATTGATTCTAACAGAATTGCTGGAAGATATTACTAAAAATATGCTTGCCCCAGAGACCTTTGAAAAAATCATGCAGTTGAAAGAATTATCAACGCAGGAAGATTATCAAGGTCTAAACCGTCTAGTGACTAGCTTATCAAATGATGAAATGGTCTATATTTCACGCTATTTCTCTATCTTGCCTCTTTTGATTAATATTTCAGAGGATGTGGATTTAGCTTATGAAATCAATCATCAAAATAATATTGATCAGGACTATTTAGGTAAATTATCAACAACGATCAAAATGGTTGCTGAAAAAGAAAATGCCGTTGAGATCCTAGAACACTTGAATGTTGTCCCTGTTTTGACAGCCCATCCAACACAAGTGCAACGCAAAAGTATGTTGGATTTAACAAATCATATTCATAGTCTTTTGCGTAAATACCGTGATGTTAAGTTGGGGTTGATCAATAAAGAAAAATGGCACAATGATTTGCGCCGTTACATCGAAATTATCATGCAGACAGACATGATTCGTGAGAAAAAATTAAAAGTGACTAACGAAATCACGAATGCTATGGAATACTACAACAGTTCCTTTTTGAAAGCTGTACCTCATTTGACGACGGAGTATAAGCGCTTAGCGCAAGCCCATGGTCTGGATTTAAAACAAGCTAAACCAATCACCATGGGTATGTGGATAGGTGGTGACCGTGATGGAAATCCCTTTGTTACAGCAGAGACCTTGAAGCAGTCTGCACTCACTCAGTGTGAAGTCATCATGAACTACTATGATGAAAAGATTTACCAACTTTATCGTGAATTTTCTCTTTCAACTAGCATTGTCAACGTCAGCAAGCAAGTCAGAGAAATGGCTCGTCAATCCAAGGATAACTCGATTTACCGCGAAAAAGAGCTTTACCGTCGTGCCTTGTTTGATATTCAATCAAAAATTCAAGCAACTAAAACCTATCTGATTGAGGATAAGGAAGTTGGGACTCGCTATGAAACCGCCAATGATTTCTACAAGGATTTGATTGCCATTCGAGATTCTCTACTAGAAAATAAGGGCGAGTCCTTGATTTCAGGTGATTTTGTGGAATTATTGCAGGCAGTAGAGATATTTGGTTTTTACCTAGCATCAATTGATATGCGACAAGACTCTAGCGTCTATGAAGCCTGTGTGGCAGAACTCTTGAAATCAGCAGGAATTCATTCTCGCTATAGCGAGTTGAGCGAAGAAGAAAAGTGCGATCTTCTCTTGAAAGAGTTAGAAAAAGATCCCCGAATTCTTTCTGCGACTCACGCAGAAAAATCAGAATTATTAGCAAAAGAACTAGCTATTTTTAAGACGGCTCGTGTTTTGAAAGATAAGTTGGGAGATGATGTCATCCGTCAGACCATCATTTCACATGCTACCAGCCTTTCTGATATGCTAGAATTAGCTGTCCTATTAAAAGAAGTAGGACTGGTGGATACGGAAAGGGCGCGTGTTCAGATTGTTCCCCTTTTTGAAACAATTGAAGACTTGGATCATTCAGAGGAAACAATGAGAAAATATCTTTCTCTTAGCCTTGCCAAAAAATGGATTGCCTCACGAAATAACTACCAAGAAATCATGCTTGGCTACTCTGACAGTAATAAAGATGGCGGTTACTTGTCATCATGTTGGACCCTCTACAAGGCTCAACAACAATTGACTGCTATTGGAGATGAATTTGGCGTTAAGGTTACCTTCTTCCATGGTCGTGGTGGTACTGTCGGTCGTGGTGGTGGGCCAACCTATGAAGCCATCACATCCCAACCGCTCAAGTCTATCAAGGATCGTATCCGCTTGACGGAGCAGGGTGAAGTAATTGGGAATAAATACGGTAACAAAGACGCCGCTTACTATAACCTTGAAATGCTAGTATCGGCAGCTATTAACCGTATGATTACTCAGAAGAAGAGCGATACCAACACCTCAAATCGTTATGAAGCCATTATGGATCAAGTAGTGGATCGTAGTTACGATATCTACCGTGATTTGGTCTTTGGTAATGAGCATTTCTATGATTATTTCTTCGAGTCAAGTCCAATCAAGGCTATTTCAAGTTTTAATATTGGTTCTCGTCCAGCCGCTCGTAAGACGATTACTGAAATCGGTGGTTTGCGTGCCATCCCTTGGGTCTTCTCATGGTCACAGAGTCGTGTTATGTTCCCTGGATGGTACGGGGTTGGTTCAAGCTTCAAGGAATTTATCGATAAAAATCCAGAGAATATTGCTATCTTACGAGATATGTACCAAAATTGGCCTTTCTTCCAATCGCTTCTTTCAAATGTTGATATGGTCTTGTCAAAATCAAATATGAATATTGCTTTTGAATATGCTAAACTTTGTGAAGACGAGCAAGTTAAGGCCATCTATGAGACTATTTTAAATGAATGGCAAGTTACCAAGAACGTTATCTTGGCTATTGAAGGACATGACGAACTCTTAGCTGACAATCCATATCTAAAAGCTAGTCTGGATTACCGTATGCCTTACTTTAATATTCTCAACTATATTCAGTTAGAGTTGATTAAACGCCAACGTCGTGGAGAATTGTCTAGTGATCAAGAACGATTGATTCATATCACCATCAACGGAATTGCGACAGGCTTGCGTAATTCAGGCTAATCATTTTCAAAAGTGAAGATGAAAAAAATTCTAATAGACTATTGACAAGTAGTTTAAAAATGATATAATTTAACCATTCAGAAAAGTAATCGTACAAACTTTCAAGAGAGTCTGTGGTAGCTGAAAACAGATAAGTGGCGATGATGAAAATTGGGCTGAATGCTATTTAGAATTTGAAATCATAAAAATTCGGTGAGCACACCTTACAGTGCATCTTGTTATTGCGAGACAGAGCGATAGGGAAATTCCCTATAATTGAGGTGGTACCGCGCATCGACGTCCTCACACAAGTTTTTTGTGTGAGGACTTTTTTGATGGAGGTTAGTATGGAAAGAAAACGATGGCGTCGCTTGTTTATACTCAATGAAAATCAAAGTACAAACTAGGAAGCTAGCCGCAGGTTGCTCAAAGCACTGCTTTGAGGTTGTGGATAGAACTGACGAAGTCAGTAACCATAGCTACGGTAAGGTGAAGCTGACGTGGTTTGAAGAGATTTTCGAAGAGTATTAGATAAGTGAAGTATTTTAAAGGAATTAAAAAGGAGAAACAGAATGAAAAATAAACGTTTAATTGGAATTGTCGCTGCATTAGCAGTCCTAGTAGCAGGAAGCTTGATTTACTCTTCAATGAATAAATCAGAAGCTCAGAATAATAAGGATGAGAAGAAAATAACCAAGATTGGTGTGCTTCAATTTGTGAGTCATCCATCTCTTGATTTGATTTATAAAGGGATTCAAGCTGGACTTGCAGAAGAAGGATATAAAGATGACCAGTTGAAGATCGACTTTATGAACTCAGAAGGTGACCAAAGTAAGGTTGCGACAATGAGTAAACAATTGGTTGCAAATGGCAATGACCTTGTGGTTGGTATCGCAACACCAGCAGCCCAAGGCTTGGCTAGTGCAACAAAAGACCTACCGGTTATCATGGCCGCTATTACTGACCCAATCGGTGCTAACTTGGTTAAAGATTTGAAAAAACCAGGTGGCAACATTACAGGGGTATCTGACCACAATCCAGCTCAACAACAAGTTGAACTCATCAAGGCTCTGACACCGAATGTGAAAACAATCGGAGCTCTTTACTCAAGTAGCGAAGACAATTCAAAAACACAGGTCGAAGAATTTAAGGCTTATGCTGAAAAAGCAGGTCTGACAGTGGAAACATTTGCAGTTCCTTCAACAAATGAAATTGCCTCAACTGTTACTGTTATGACTAGCAAGGTAGATGCTATTTGGGTTCCAATTGATAACACTATTGCATCAGGATTTCCAACGGTTGTCTCTAGCAATCAAAGTTCTAAGAAACCAATTTATCCAAGTGCCACAGCTATGGTAGAAGTAGGTGGTTTGGCATCAGTTGTAGTTGACCAACATGACCTTGGTGTGGCAACTGGAAAAATGATTGCACAAGTCTTGAAAGGTGCGAAACCAGCTGATACCCCAGTCAATGTCTTTTCAACTGGTAAGTCAGTCATCAATAAAAAAATAGCACAAGAACTAGGTATTACGATTCCTGAGTCTGTTCTCAAAGAAGCAGGACAAGTCATCGAATAAATAAGGTAGGGAGGAGGAAACTCTTCCCATTTTTTAAAAAGATGAATATAGAAAGGATTAAATAAAATATGATTGTTTCCATTATTTCTCAAGGATTTGTCTGGGCTATTCTAGGTCTGGGAATCTTTATGACATTTAGGATTTTAAACTTTCCAGATATGACGACAGAAGGTTCCTTCCCTCTTGGCGGAGCTGTTGCTGTCACTCTGATAACCAAAGGCGTGAACCCTTTTTTAGCGACACTTGTTGCTGTAGGAGCAGGTTGTTTGGCTGGTATGGCAGCAGGACTTCTTTATACAAAAGGGAAGATCCCCACCTTGTTATCAGGGATTTTGGTGATGACTTCCTGTCATTCTATCATGCTCTTGATTATGGGACGTGCAAATTTAGGCTTACTTGGAACCAAACAAATCCAGGATGCCTTGCCTTTTGAATCGGATTTAAATCAACTCTTGACAGGTCTCATTTTTGTTAGTCTTGTCATTGCTCTCATGCTCTTTTTCTTGGACACTAAACTCGGACAAGCCTACATTGCTACAGGTGACAATCCTGATATGGCTAGAAGTTTCGGGATTCATACTGGACGCATGGAGCTTATGGGCTTGGTTTTATCAAATGGTGTGATTGCCCTTGCAGGTGCCCTCATTGCCCAGCAAGAAGGCTATGCCGATGTGTCTCGAGGAATTGGTGTCATCGTTGTGGGGCTTGCAAGTTTGATTATTGGAGAAGTTATTTTCAAGAGTTTGAGCTTGGCAGAACGTCTGGTTACCATCGTTGTAGGTTCTATCGCTTATCAATTCTTAGTGTGGGCAGTTATCGCGCTTGGCTTTAATACAAGTTACCTTCGTCTATATAGTGCAGTGATTTTAGCAGTCTGCCTCATGATTCCAACATTTAAGCAAACAATCTTGAAAGGAGCCAAATTAAGCAAATGACAGCAATTGTAGAATTAAAAAATGCAACCAAAGTCGTTAAAAATGGCTTTGATGAAGAAAAGATTATTTTAAATGATGTTTCCTTAGAAATTTTTGAACAGGATTTCATCACGATTTTAGGTGGAAATGGTGCTGGGAAATCAACCCTCTTTAACACTATTGCAGGAACCTTATCACTAACCAGTGGAACTATCCGTATTTTGGGTGAAGATGTTACCAAGTTTTCACCAGAGAAGAGAGCCAAGTATCTGTCACGTGTTTTCCAAGATCCAAAGATGGGGACAGCTCCCCGTATGACGGTGGCTGAAAATCTTTTGATTGCCAAGTTTCGTGGTGAAAAGCGTGGACTGTTTCCGAGACGTCTGGCTAGCTATAAAGATGAGTTTCAGGCAACCATTGAAAAAGTGGGAAATGGTCTTGAGAAACACTTGAATACACCGATTGAGTTTTTATCAGGTGGACAAAGACAAGCCTTGAGTCTCTTGATGGCAACCTTGAAGCGTCCTGAATTACTTTTGTTAGACGAGCATACTGCAGCTCTTGACCCAAAGACTAGTGTCGCCCTCATGGAATTGACAGATGAATTTGTCAAGAAAGATCAGCTGACAGCCCTTATGATTACTCACCACATGGAAGATGCTCTTAAGTATGGCAATCGCTTGATTGTCATGAAAGAAGGACGGATTATCCAAGATTTGAACCAAGAAGAAAAAGCAAAAATGAAAATCTCTGATTATTATCAACTCTTTGAATAAAGTAGGGAAAATGAGTGAAATAGTTTACTTTTTTTCTGAAATAAAGTATACTATATAAAGTAAACTATGATAACATGGAGGTATTGTGTATGGTTGACAAACAAGTCATTGAAGAAATCAAAAACAATGCCAACATTGTGGAAGTCATAGGAGATGTGATTTCTTTACAAAAGGCAGGACGGAACTATCTAGGGCTCTGTCCTTTTCATGGTGAAAAAACACCTTCTTTTAACGTTGTAGAGGACAAGCAGTTTTACCACTGTTTTGGTTGTGGTCGCTCTGGTGATGTCTTTAAGTTCATCGAGGAGTACCAAGGGGTTCCCTTTATGGAGGCTGTCCAAATCTTAGGTCAGCGTGTTGGGATAGAGGTAGAAAAACCGCTTTATAGTGAGCAGAAGCAAGTTTTGCCTCACCAAGCTCTTTATGATATGCACGAAGATGCAGCCAAATTTTATCATGCTATTCTCATGACAACTACGATGGGTGAAGAGGCGAGAAATTACCTTTATCAGCGTGGTTTGACAGATGAAGTGCTCAAACATTTTCGGATTGGTTTGGCACCTCCAGAACGAAACTATCTCTATCAACGTTTGTCTGGTCAGTATCGTGATGAGGATTTCCTAGATTCAGGACTGTTTTATCTTTCGGATGCAAATCAATTTGTAGACACCTTTCACAATCGGATTATGTTTCCCCTGACAAATGACCAGGGAAAGGTCATTGCCTTTTCAGGTCGTATCTGGCAGAAAACGGATTCACAAACTTCTAAGTATAAAAATAGCCGATCGACTGCAATTTTTAACAAAAGTTACGAATTATATCATATGGATAGGGCAAAAAAATCTTCTGGTAAAGCCAGTGAGATTTACCTCATGGAAGGGTTCATGGATGTCATCGCAGCCTATCGGGCTGGAATCGAAAACGCTGTGGCGTCTATGGGAACAGCCTTGAGTCGAGAGCATGTTGAGCATCTGAAAAGGTTAACCAAGAAGTTAGTCCTTGTTTACGATGGCGATAAGGCTGGGCAAGCTGCGACATTGAAAGCGCTGGACGAAATTGGTGATATGCCTGTGCAGATCGTCAGCATGCCTGATAACTTGGATCCAGATGAGTATCTACAAAAAAATGGACCAGAAGACTTGGCCTATCTATTAACGAAAACTCGTATTAGTCCGATTGAGTTTTACATTCATCAGTACAAGCCTGAAAATAGTGAAAATCTGCAGGCTCAGATTGAGTTTATTGAAAAAATAGCTCCCTTGATTGTTCGAGAAAAGTCTATTACTGCTCAAAACAGCTATATTCATATTTTAGCTGACAGTCTGGCGTCCTTTGATTATGCCCAGATTGAGCAGATTGTTAATGAGAGTCGTCAGGCGCAAAGGCAGAATCGCATGGAAGGGGTTTCCAGACCGACGCAAATCACTATGCCTGTCACCAAGCAGTTATCAGCTATTATGAGGGCAGAAGCTCATCTACTTTATAGAATGATGGAATCTCCTCTTGTTTTGAACGATTACCGTTTACGAGAAGATTTTGCATTTGATACACCTGAATTTCAGGTCTTATATGATTTGCTTGGCCAGTATGGCAATCTTCCTCCAGAAGTTCTAGCAGAGCAGACAGAGGAAATTGAAAGAGCTTGGTACCAAGTCTTAGCTCAGGATTTGCCTGTTGATATGTCACCGCAGGAACTTAGTGAAGTAGAAATGACTCGAAACAAGGCTCTCTTGAATCAGGACAATATGAGAATCAAAAAGAAGGTGCAGGAAGCTAGCCATGTAGGAGATACAGACACAGCCCTAGAAGAATTGGAACGTTTAATTTCCCAAAAGAGAAGAATGGAGTAATAATGGCAACAAAACAAAAAGAAGTAACAACATTTGACGTACAAGTAGCAGAATTTATCCGTAATCATAAGCAAAAAGGGACAGCAACAGATGATGAAATCAATGCTAGTCTTGTCGTTCCTTTTACCTTGGACGCTGATGGGATTGAAGATCTCTTGCAACGGATTCAAGATGCAGGAATTTCGATTACAGATAACGAAGGAAATCCAAGTGCGCGTGTTCTTAGTACTGAAGAAGAACCAGAACTCAGCGATGAGGACTTGATTGGGTCAACTTCGGCTAAGGTCAATGACCCTGTCCGTATGTACTTGAAAGAGATTGGTGTCGTTCCTCTCTTGACCAATGAAGAGGAAAAAGAATTGGCACTGGCTGTTGAAGCGGGTGACATCGAAGCCAAACAACGTCTTGCGGAAGCAAACCTTCGTTTGGTTGTTTCTATAGCCAAACGCTATGTCGGTCGTGGTATGCAGTTCCTTGACTTGATTCAAGAAGGAAATATGGGCTTGATGAAGGCTGTTGACAAGTTTGATTATTCTAAAGGATTCAAGTTCTCAACTTACGCAACTTGGTGGATTCGTCAGGCTATCACTCGTGCTATTGCGGACCAAGCTCGTACCATCCGTATCCCAGTTCATATGGTTGAGACCATCAATAAATTGGTTCGCGAACAGCGGAATCTCCTTCAAGAATTGGGACAAGATCCAACACCAGAACAAATCGCTGAACGTATGGATATGACACCTGATAAGGTTCGTGAAATCTTGAAGATTGCTCAAGAACCGGTATCCCTTGAAACTCCAATTGGTGAAGAGGATGATAGTCACCTTGGGGACTTTATCGAAGATGAAGTGATTGAAAATCCAGTGGATTATACAACTCGTATCGTCTTGCGTGAGCAGTTGGATGAGGTCTTGGATACTCTTACAGACCGTGAAGAAAATGTTTTGCGTCTACGTTTTGGATTAGATGATGGGAAAATGCGTACCCTTGAAGATGTGGGTAAAGTCTTTAACGTAACCCGTGAGCGTATCCGTCAGATTGAAGCAAAGGCTTTGAGAAAACTACGTCAACCAAGTCGTAGCAAACCGCTTCGTGATTTTATTGAAGACTAAGAGTGAGGATAAATATGGCTTATACAGAAGAGCAAATTGAAAACATCAAAACACGAATTTTAACAGCCTTGGAAGAAGTCATCGACCCTGAGTTGGGAATCGATATTGTCAATCTTGGTTTGATTTATGAGATTCGTTTTGACGACGACACAGGGCAAACAGAGATTGATATGACTTTGACAACTATGGGATGTCCTCTAGCAGACCTTTTGACGGATCAGATTTATGATGCTATGACAGAGGTGCCAGAAGTAACGGATACTGAGGTTAAATTAGTCTGGTATCCAGCCTGGACTGTTGAAAAAATGAGTCGCTATGCCCGCATTGCCCTAGGCATTAAGTGAACATATAAAAGCATGTGAGAGACCGCTGGAAAAGTGAGGAAATTTCCCCTCTTTTCCTCTAGTCTCTCCTTTCTTTTGCTGATTTTATTCAAAGAAAATGATATAATGGTAGTTATGGAAAAAAAGAAATTACGCATCAATATGTTGAGTTCAAGTGAGAAAGTAGCAGGACAAGGAGTTTCAGGTGCCTACCGTGAATTAGTTCGTCTTCTTCATCGTGATGCCAAGGACCAATTGATTGTTACAGAAAATCTTCCAATAGAGGCAGATGTGACTCACTTTCATACAATTGATCTCCCCTATTATTTATCAACATTCCAAAAGAAACGCTCAGGAAGGAAAATTGGCTATGTACATTTCTTGCCTGATACACTTGAGGGGAGTTTGAAAATTCCATTTTTCTTAAAGGGAATTGTCAAACGTTATGTATTTTCTTTTTACAACCGGATGGAGCACTTGGTTGTGGTCAATCCTATGTTCATTGAGGATTTGGTGGCAGCTGGTATTCCACGTGAAAAAGTGACCTATATCCCTAACTTTGTCAACAAGGAAAAATGGCACCCCCTTCCACAAGAAGAGGTAGTCAGACTGCGAACAGAGCTAGGTCTTAGTGACAATCAGTTTATCGTAGTAGGTGCTGGTCAAGTTCAGAAACGCAAAGGGATTGATGACTTTATCCGTCTGGCTGAGGAATTGCCGCAAATTACCTTTATTTGGGCCGGTGGTTTCTCTTTTGGTGGTATGACAGATGGTTATGAGCGTTACAAGAAAATGATGGAGAATCCTCCTAAAAATTTGATTTTTCCAGGAATTGTATCACCAGAGCGGATGCGTGAATTGTATGCCCTAGCGGACCTTTTCTTGTTGCCTAGTTATAATGAGCTCTTTCCGATGACGATTTTAGAGGCTGCTAGTTGTGAGGCTCCTATTATGTTGCGTGATTTAGATCTCTATAAGGTGATTTTGGAGGGAAATTATCGGGCAACAGCAGATAGAGAAGAGATGAAAGAGGCTATTCTGAAGTATCAAGCAAATCCTGCTGCCTTAAAAGACCTCAAAGAAAAGGCTAAGAATATTTCCAGAGAATATTCAGAAGAGCACCTGTTACAAATCTGGTTGGACTTTTATGAGAAACAAGCCGCTTTAGGGAGAAAGTAAAAAGTGAGGTAATCTATGCGAATTGGTTTATTTACAGATACCTATTTTCCTCAGGTTTCAGGTGTTGCGACCAGTATTCGAACCTTGAAAACAGAACTTGAAAAGCAGGGACATGCTGTTTTTATCTTTACGACAACAGATAAGGATGTCAATCGTTATGAAGATTGGCAAATCATCCGCATTCCAAGTGTTCCCTTCTTTGCTTTTAAGGATCGCCGTTTTGCCTATCGAGGATTCAGCAAGGCGCTTGAAATTGCCAAGCAGTATCAGCTGGATATTATTCATACCCAGACAGAATTTTCTCTTGGCTTGTTGGGGATTTGGATTGCGCGTGAATTGAAGATTCCAGTCATCCATACCTATCACACCCAGTACGAAGACTATGTGCATTATATTGCTAAGGGGATGTTGATTCGTCCTAGTATGGTCAAGTATCTGGTTAGAGGTTTTTTGCATGATGTGGATGGGGTGATTTGCCCGAGTGAGATTGTCCGAGACTTGCTATCTGACTATAAGGTTAAGGTTGAAAAACGAGTCATTCCAACTGGGATTGAATTAGCCAAGTTTGAACGTCCGGAAATCAAGCAGGAAAATTTGAAAGAACTGCGTAGTAAACTAGGGATTCAAGATGGTGAAAAGATGTTGCTGAGTCTTTCGAGAATTTCCTATGAAAAAAATATTCAAGCAGTTTTAGCAGCTTTTGCAGAAGTTCTGAAAGAAGAAGACAAGGTTAAACTGGTGGTAGCTGGGGACGGTCCTTATCTGGATGACCTCAAAGAGCAGGCCCAGAAACTAGAGATTCAAGACTTTGTTATCTTTACAGGTATGATTGCTCCTAGTGAGACGGCTCTTTACTATAAGGCGGCAGATTTCTTCATCTCGGCATCGACAAGTGAAACCCAAGGCTTGACCTACTTGGAAAGCTTAGCCAGTGGAACGCCTGTCATTGCTCATGGAAATCCTTATCTGGACAATCTTATCAGTGATAAAATGTTTGGAACCTTGTACTATGGAGAACATGACTTGGCTGGCGCTATTTTGGAAGCCCTGATTGCAACGCCAGATATGAATGAGCATACCTTATCAGAGAAATTATATGAGATTTCAGCTGAGAACTTTGGAAAAAGAGTACATGAGTTTTATCTGGATGCCATTATTTCAAATAACTTCCAGAAAGATTTGGCTAAAGATGATACGGTTAGTCAGCGTATCTTTAAGACAGTTTTGTATCTACCGCAAAAGGTGGTTGCTGTGCCTGTAAAAGGTTCTAGACGGATGTTGAAGGCTTCAAAAACACAGTTGATCAGTATAAGAGATTATTGGAAAGACCATGAAGAATAGAAAGAGGAACAGCTATGAAAAAACAATTAATGAGAAGTGGGCGTGACAAAAAGATTGCTGGTGTTTGTGCTGGAGTAGCCCATTATTTTGATATGGATCCTACTATTGTTCGCGTAATATGGGGTGTTCTTGCTTGCTGTTACGGAGCGGGAATTGTAGCTTATATCATTTTATGGATTATAGCACCTGTAGCAACTGACTATTGAAAACTAGCTCAATTCATGCTAAGATAATAGAAAATAGAATGTAACGAAGGAGAGAAAAATGGCATTTGGAGATAATGGAAATCGTAAAAAAACTATGTTTGAGAAAATAACCTTGTTTATCGTGATTATCATGCTAGTAGCAAGTTTATTGGGAATTTTTGCAACTGCAATTGGTGCCCTCAGTAATCTATAAAATAGATTCAAGAAAATTTAGTGACTGGGATTTCCCAGCCCTTTTTTAAAGTGAGAAGAAAAAATGAGTATGTTTTTAGATACAGCTAAGATCAAGGTCAAGGCTGGTAATGGTGGTGATGGCATGGTTGCCTTTCGCCGTGAAAAATATGTCCCTAATGGTGGTCCTTGGGGTGGTGATGGTGGTCGTGGAGGCAATGTCGTCTTCTTTGTAGATGAAGGTCTACGTACCCTCATGGATTTCCGCTATAATCGCCATTTCAAGGCTGATTCTGGGGAAAAAGGAATGACCAAAGGGATGCATGGTCGTGGAGCTGAGGACCTTAGAGTTCGAGTGCCACAAGGTACGACTGTGAGTGATGCTGAGACAGGCAAGGTCTTGACAGATTTGATTGAACACGGGCAAGAATTTATCGTTGCCCACGGTGGTCGTGGTGGACGTGGAAATATCCGCTTTGCGACACCAAAAAATCCTGCACCGGAAATCTCTGAAAATGGAGAACCAGGTCAGGAACGTGAGTTACAATTGGAACTAAAAATTTTGGCAGATGTTGGTTTAGTTGGATTCCCATCTGTAGGGAAATCAACACTTTTAAGTGTTATCACATCTGCTAAACCTAAAATTGGAGCCTACCACTTTACGACAATTGTGCCAAATCTAGGAATGGTTCGTACCCAATCAGGCGAATCCTTTGCAGTAGCCGATCTGCCAGGTTTGATTGAAGGGGCTAGTCAAGGTGTTGGTTTGGGAACTCAGTTCCTCCGTCACATTGAGCGTACCCGTGTCATCCTTCATATTATTGATATGTCAGCTAGCGAAGGCCGTGATCCATATGAGGATTACCTAGCTATCAATAAAGAGCTGGAGTCTTACAATCTTCGCCTCATGGAGCGTCCACAGATTATCGTAGCCAACAAAATGGACATGCCTGAGAGTCAGGAAAATCTTGAAGACTTTAAGAAAAAATTGGCTGAAAACTACGATGAATTTGAAGAGTTACCAGCTATCTTCCCGATTTCTGGATTGACCAAGCAAGGTTTGGCAACGCTCTTGGATGCGACAGCTGAATTGTTAGACAAGACACCAGAATTCTTGCTCTACGACGAGTCAGATATGGAAGAAGAAGCTTACTATGGATTTGACGAGGAAGAGAAAGCCTTTGAAATTAGCCGTGATGACGATGCGACATGGGTACTTTCTGGTGAAAAACTCATGAAACTCTTTAATATGACCAACTTTGATCGTGACGAATCAGTCATGAAATTTGCCCGCCAACTTCGTGGTATGGGGGTTGATGAAGCCCTTCGTGCGCGTGGTGCTAAAGATGGTGACTTGGTCCGAATTGGTAAATTTGAGTTTGAATTTGTAGACTAGGAGACTGGTATGGGAGATAAACCGATATCTTTCCGAGATGCGGATGGCAATTTTGTTTCCGCCGCAGACGTTTGGAATGAAAAGAAATTGGAAGAACTGTTTAATCGTCTCAATCCAAATCGTGCTCTGAGATTGGCACGAACTAAAAAAGACAATCCATCTCAGTAAAGAAGCTAAAAAATCCCGTGCCTCATCAGATACGGGATTTTGTGGTACGACGGGATGTATAGCAAACTGAATCTGGAATAGCACAGCATATCTTCTAAAATATTGTTATCAATTGATTTGAATTTCAAAATTAAATTGTTTAATTCTTATTTCACTTTGTTATAGTATATCTGATGTCAAAGTTCTCGGCGAGTCAAATAGCGATTCCCAAGCCTGACTATCGTGAGGTAGCGGATTAAAACGGTCTAGGGATAGACCGTTTTAAGTCTGATGCTGGAAATAAGAATCGTCAGAGGAAGGGATAGCGAAATCGTGGCTCTACGAACAGGAACGTGATAGTAAGGCGTATATAGTAGATAAGGGGGCTCAAAACTCTAAATTCCAAAAAGGTAGTCGTAACCTATATACATAAAGCACGAGAGTAATTGAATTCGTACTAAGATTTCCTATTTTCACTGTAACCTTTTAACGTCCTCATATCTTGTATAAACGAGGATAGATGTACGACTTATCCCGTGAGGTCTATCACTATAAAGAGAAAACGACAGATAGAAGTGATCCTGAGTCACGGTTATCTTTAAAATAGATTGTCTGATAGGATGATAGCCTGAAAACGTCTTGTTTATGAAATATAGGACGGTATGTATAAAACGCTTTTGTGAACTGAGAGAAGGGGGAGAAGTTCTTGCTAAAATTTAGTTGAACAGCCGTATTCCGATACTTAGATAAGGGAGCTAGTCTTAGCTCCTACTTGGTTTCAGGGGACAAAAAAGGGGTAATAGCGCTTCGAGAAAGATTATACTCTTCGAAAATCTCTTCAAACCACGTCAGCGTCGCCTTGCCGTATATATGTGTTACTGACTTCGTCAGTTCTATCTGCAACCTCAAAACAGTGTTTTGAGCTGCCTTCGTCAGTCTTATCTACAACCTCAAAACAGTGTTTTGAGCAGCCTGCGGCTAGTTTCCTAGTTTGCTCTTTGATTTTCATTGAATATTAGTAATTCAGTTACTAACTCGTCAACTTTGATTTATCCAATAAAATTGAAAAGGATGGAAAAAAGGTTGCATTTATGATATAATTTATTTTAAAGACCTTATTAGAAATCTTGAAAGAGTATTAAAAACTTAGAATGAGAAAAATTGTTATCAATGGTGGATTACCACTACAAGGTGAAATCACTATTAGTGGTGCTAAAAATAGTGTTGTGGCCTTAATTCCGGCTATTATCTTGGCTGATGATGTGGTGACTTTGGATTGTGTTCCAGATATTTCGGATGTAGCGAGTCTTGTCGAAATTATGGAATTGATGGGAGCTACTGTTAAGCGTTATGACGATGTATTGGAGATTGATCCAAGAGGTGTTCAAAATATTCCAATGCCTTATGGAAAAATCAATAGTCTTCGTGCATCTTACTATTTTTATGGGAGCCTCTTGGGTCGTTTTGGTGAAGCGACAGTTGGTCTACCGGGAGGATGTGATCTTGGTCCTCGTCCGATTGACTTACACCTTAAGGCGTTTGAAGCTATGGGGGCTACTGTTAGCTACGAGGGAGATAACATGAAGTTATCTGTCAAAGATACAGGACTTCACGGTGCAAGTATTTACATGGATACGGTTAGTGTAGGGGCAACGATCAATACGATGATTGCTGCAGTTAAAGCGAATGGTCGTACTATTATTGAAAATGCAGCCCGTGAGCCTGAGATTATCGATGTAGCTACTCTCTTGAATAATATGGGTGCCCATATCCGTGGGGCAGGAACTAATATCATCATTATTGATGGTGTTGAAAGATTACATGGAACCCGTCATCAGGTGATTCCAGACCGTATCGAAGCTGGAACATATATTTCTTTAGCTGCCGCAGTTGGTAAGGGAATTCGTATCAATAATGTTCTTTACGAACACCTAGAAGGATTTATTGCTAAGCTGGAAGAAATGGGAGTTCGAATGACTGTATCTGAAGACAGCATTTTTGTCGAAGAGCAGTCTAATTTGAAAGCAATCAATATTAAGACAGCTCCTTACCCAGGCTTTGCAACTGATTTGCAACAACCGATTACCCCGCTTTTACTAAGAGCGAATGGTCGTGGTACAATTGTTGATACGATTTACGAAAAACGTGTAAATCATGTTTTTGAACTAGCAAAGATGGATGCGGACATTTCGACAACAAATGGTCATATTTTGTACACAGGTGGACGTGATTTGCGTGGGGCCAGTGTTAAAGCGACCGACTTAAGAGCTGGTGCAGCTTTGGTTATTGCTGGTTTGATGGCCGAGGGACAAACTGAAATTACCAATATCGAGTTTATCTTACGTGGTTATTCTGATATTATCGAAAAATTACGTAATCTAGGAGCGGATATTACACTTGTTGAGGATTAAACCGTAGAGGTGTTTATGAATATTTGGACCAAATTAGCAATGTTTTCTTTTTTTGAAACGGATCGCTTGTATTTGCGTCCTTTCTTTTTTAGTGATAGTCAGGACTTCCATGAGATAGCTTCGAATCCAGAAAATCTTCAATTTATTTTCCCGACTCAGGCAAGTCTGGAAGAGAGCCAATATGCGTTGGCCAATTACTTTATGAAGTCCCCTTTGGGAGTGTGGGCTATTTGTGACAAGAAAACTGAAAAAATGATTGGTTCTGTTAAGTTTGAAAAGTTAGATGAAATCAAAAAAGAAGCTGAGCTTGGCTATTTTTTGAGAAAAGATGCTTGGTCGCAAGGATTTATGACAGAGGTTGTTAGAAAGATTTGTCAACTTTCTTTTGAGGAATTTGGATTAAAACAATTATCTATCATTACCCACCTTGAAAATGAAGCTAGCCAAAGAGTTGCTCTTAAGTCTGGATTTAGTTTGTTTCGTCAGTTTAAGGGAAGTGATCGTTACACAAGAAAAATGCGGGATTATGTTGAATTTCGGTATGTAAAGGGAGAAGTTAATGAGTAAACACCAAGAAATTCTAAGCTATTTGGAGGAATTACCAGTAGGTAAAAGGGTCAGTGTTCGTAGCATTTCAAACCATCTGGGAGTCAGTGATGGAACTGCCTATCGCGCTATCAAGGAAGCTGAAAACCGTGGAATTGTGGAGACCCGTCCTAGAAGTGGAACAATCCGCGTCAAATCCCAGAAAGTTGCGATTGAAAGATTAACATTTGCAGAAATTGCAGAAGTGACTTCTTCTGAGGTTCTGGCTGGGCAAGAAGGTTTAGAAAGAGAATTTAGTAAGTTCTCAATCGGTGCTATGACTGAACAAAATATCTTGTCTTACCTTCATGATGGGGGACTCTTGATTGTCGGAGACCGGACTCGTATTCAATTATTAGCGCTTGAAAATGAAAATGCAGTCTTGGTTACAGGTGGTTTTCATGTTCATGATGATGTTCTTAAACTGGCCAATCAAAAAGGAATTCCAGTTCTAAGAAGCAAGCATGACACTTTCACCGTCGCGACTATGATCAATAAAGCCTTGTCAAATGTCCAAATCAAGACTGATATTTTGACAGTTGAGAAACTTTATCGTCCAAGTCATGAATATGGTTTTCTGAGAGAGACTGACACAGTCAAAGATTATTTGGACTTAGTTCGTAA
This sequence comes from Streptococcus sp. 1453, assembly GCF_013276955.1. Taxonomy (NCBI): domain Bacteria; kingdom Bacillati; phylum Bacillota; class Bacilli; order Lactobacillales; family Streptococcaceae; genus Streptococcus; species Streptococcus sp. 1453. The sequence continues at coordinate 187,971 of NZ_VMLZ01000003.1, read as the reverse complement.
GAATCGTAGCAGTCGTTTCCCTGTTATCAATCAACATCAGGTCGTTGTTGGGGTTGTTACTATGAGAGATGCGGGTGATAAGTCACCAAGTACCACAATTGATAAAGTCATGTCTCGTAGTCTATTTTTAGTTGGATTATCAACAAATATTGCCAATGTGAGTCAACGGATGATCGCAGAAGACTTTGAAATGGTACCGGTTGTTCGGAATAATCAAACCTTGCTTGGAGTTGTGACACGACGGGATGTCATGGAGAAGATGAGTCGTTCCCAAGTTTCGGCTCTACCGACTTTTTCTGAGCAGATTGGTCAAAAACTTTCTTATCACCATGATGAAGTAGTCATTACAGTGGAACCCTTTATGCTAGAGAAGAACGGTGTTTTGGCTAATGGTGTATTGGCGGAGATACTGACTCATATGACCCAAGATTTAGTTGTGAATAGTGGTCGCAATCTCATCATCGAACAAATGCTGATCTACTTTTTGCAGGCTGTGCAGATAGATGATATATTGCGCATTCAAGCACGCATCATCCACCATACGAGACGGTCAGCTATTATTGATTACGATATTTATCATGGTCACCAGATTGTTTCAAAGGCAAATGTGACCGTTAAAATTAATTAGAAACTAGGAGAAAAAATGATAACATTAAAATCAGCTCGTGAAATCGAAGCTATGGACAAGGCTGGTGATTTTCTAGCAAGTATTCATATAGGCTTACGTGATTTGATTAAGCCTGGCGTAGATATGTGGGAAGTTGAAGAGTATGTCCGCCGTCGTTGCAAGGAAGAAAATTTCCTTCCGCTTCAGATTGGGGTTGATGGTGCCATGATGGACTATCCTTATGCTACCTGCTGCTCTCTTAATGATGAAGTGGCTCACGCTTTCCCTCGTCACTATACCTTGAAAGATGGTGATTTGCTCAAGGTTGACATGGTTTTGGGAGGTCCCATTGCTAAATCTGACCTAAATGTCTCAAAATTAAACTTCAACAATGTTGAGCAAATGAAAAAATACACCCAGAGTTACTCTGGTGGTCTTGCAGACTCTTGTTGGGCTTATGCTGTTGGTACACCGTCCGAAGAAGTCAAAAACTTGATGGATGTAACCAAAGAAGCCATGTACAAGGGTATTGAGCAAGCTGTTGTTGGAAATCGTATCGGTGATATTGGTGCAGCCATTCAAGAATACGCTGAAAGTCGTGGTTACGGTGTAGTGCGTGATTTGGTTGGTCATGGTGTTGGCCCAACTATGCACGAAGAACCAATGGTTCCTAACTATGGTATTGCTGGTCGTGGGCTTCGTCTCCGTGAAGGAATGGTCTTAACCATTGAACCAATGATCAATACCGGTGACTGGGAAATCGATACAGATATGAAGACTGGTTGGGCCCATAAGACTATTGACGGTGGCCTATCTTGTCAATATGAACACCAATTTGTCATTACGAAAGATGGTCCTGTTATCTTGACTAGCCAAGGTGAAGAAGGAACTTATTAATAAAAAGTGAAAAGACTACTGGAAGTTTATTTTGATAAAAAATCCAGTAGATCTTTTTATAATAAAATGCATTGTATCAAGCTTTTAATGCCTGGTATAATGCGTTTTTCTGATTTTAAGATTTTTTTCAACTCTGTTTGTAACCACATCATAACAGAGGATCTAGGATTCAGGGCTCTCCTCCTATATACTATTAGTAAAGCAAAACTAGGGGAGAATATTTTAGTGTCGCAATCTATTGTTCGTGTAGAGGTTTTACGATATCGTTGTTTTGGTTTTAAAAAGATAAATGGAATTCTGTTTAACGTTCGTATTGCCAATCTTAAATTTACTTTTTTATATTGAGGTATTGAGCTAGTTTATGAAAAAATTGAGTGAAAAAGTCGAGTGTTTTAGAAACCCACAGTGTAGTATTTTAGTTTCAATCCACTATATTTTGCTATTCCCTGTAAAGTTTCTATTTTCCCTGAATTCTGATATAATAGAGATATTGACTTCAAGAGTAAGGAAGAGAAGATGAACGCATTATTAAATGGAATGAATGACCGTCAGGCTGAGGCTGTGCAAACGACAGAAGGGCCCTTGTTGATCATGGCAGGGGCTGGTTCTGGGAAGACTCGAGTTTTGACCCACCGTATCGCTTATTTAATCGATGAAAAGCTGGTCAATCCGTGGAATATCTTGGCCATTACCTTTACTAATAAGGCTGCGCGTGAGATGAAAGAGCGTGCTTATAACCTCAATCCAGCTACTCAGGACTGTCTGATTGCGACCTTCCACTCCATGTGTGTGCGTATTTTGCGTCGCGATGCGGACCATATTGGCTACAACCGTAATTTTACTATTGTGGATTCTGGTGAACAGCGAACTCTTATGAAACGCATTCTCAAGCAGTTGAACTTGGATCCTAAAAAATGGAATGAACGGAGTATCTTAGGAACTATTTCCAATGCTAAGAATGATCTGATTGATGATGTTGCCTATGCTGCCCAAGCTGGAGATATGTATACGCAAATCGTGGCCCAGTGTTATACAGCCTATCAGAAAGAACTGCGTCAGTCGGAGTCGGTTGACTTTGATGATTTGATTATGCTGACCTTGCGTCTCTTTGATCAAAATCCTGATGTTTTGACTTATTACCAGCAGAAGTTTCAATACATCCACGTTGATGAGTACCAAGATACCAACCACGCTCAGTACCAATTGGTCAAACTCTTGGCTTCGCGCTTTAAAAACATCTGTGTGGTTGGGGATGCGGACCAGTCTATCTACGGTTGGCGTGGTGCTGATATGCAGAATATCTTGGACTTCGAAAAGGATTATCCCCAAGCCAAGGTTGTTTTGTTGGAGGAGAATTACCGTTCAACCAAAACCATTCTTCAAGCGGCCAACGAGGTCATTAAAAACAATAAAAACCGCCGTCCTAAGAATCTCTGGACTCAAAATGCTGATGGGGAGCAAATCGTTTACTATCGTGCCGATGATGAGCTAGATGAGGCTGTATTTGTAGCCAAAACCATCGATGAACTTAGTCGCAGTCAAAACTTTCTTCACAAGGATTTTGCAGTTCTCTATCGTACAAATGCCCAGTCTCGTACTATTGAGGAAGCTCTGCTCAAATCTAACATCCCTTATACAATGGTTGGAGGAACCAAGTTCTACAGCCGTAAGGAAATCCGAGATATTATCGCTTATCTAAACCTCATTGCTAATTTGAGTGACAATATCAGTTTTGAGCGTATTATCAACGAACCGAAACGTGGAATTGGCCCAGGTACGGTTGAGAAAATCCGTGACTTTGCAAATTTGCAAAATATGTCCATGCTAGATGCTTCAGCCAATATCATGTTATCTGGTATCAAGGGTAAAACAGCCCAGTCTATCTGGGATTTTGCCAATATGATTCTGGATTTGCGGGAACAACTGGACCACTTAAGCATTACTGAGCTGGTTGAGGCTGTTTTAGAAAAAACAGGTTACGTTGATATTCTTAATGCCCAAGCGACTCTAGAAAGCAAGGCTCGGGTTGAAAATATCGAAGAGTTTCTTTCTGTTACGAAGAACTTTGATGACACCTCTGATGATCCAGAAGAGGAAACTGGTTTGGATAAACTGAGTCATTTCTTAAATGACTTGGCCTTGATTGCCGACACAGATTCAGGTAGTCAGGAGACATCAGAAGTTACCCTAATGACCCTGCATGCTGCCAAAGGTCTCGAGTTTCCAGTTGTATTTTTGATTGGGATGGAAGAAAATGTCTTCCCGCTTAGCCGTGCAGCTGAAGATCAAGATGAACTAGAAGAAGAGCGCCGTCTAGCCTATGTAGGAATTACGCGTGCAGAGAAAGTCCTCTATCTGACCAATGCCAATTCGCGCCTGCTTTTTGGTCGTACCAACTACAATCGTCCGACTCGTTTTATTAACGAAATCAGTTCAGACTTGCTTGAGTACCAAGGTCTAGCCCGTCCAGCAAATTCAAGCTTTAAGGCAGCATATAGCAGTGGTGGTCTTGCCTTCGGTCAAGGTATGAGCCTGGCTCAAGCTCTTCAAGATCGTAAACGTAGTGCTGCCCCAAGAACTATCCAATCAAGCGGTCTCCCATTTGGTCAATTTACAGCAGGAGCAAAATCAGCGTCTAGTGAAGCAAATTGGTCTATTGGTGACATTGCTCTCCACAAGAAATGGGGAGAGGGAACTGTTTTGGAAGTTTCAGGTAGCGGTGCTACGCAGGAATTAAAAATCAATTTCCCAGAAGTAGGTTTGAAAAAACTTTTAGCTAGTGTAGCCCCAATTGAGAAAAAAATCTAATTTTTCATCCTTCTCACGAATAATAAAGTGAGGAGGATTTTTATGTACAGTATTTCATTCCAAGAAGATTCACTATTACCAAGAGAAAGACTGGCCAAGGAAGGAGTAGAAGCGCTTAGTAATCAAGAGTTGCTAGCTATTCTACTCAGGACAGGGACACGTCAGGCTAGCGTTTTTGAAATTGCCCAGAAAGTCTTGAGCAATCTTTCAAGCCTAACGGATTTGAAAAAAATGACCCTGCAGGAATTGCAGAGCCTATCTGGTATCGGACGTGTTAAGGCAATAGAATTACAAGCTATGATTGAACTGGGCCATCGTATTCATAAACATGAGACCCTTGAGATGGAAAGTATTCTTAGTAGCCAAAAGTTGGCCAAGAAGATGCAACAGGAATTGGGGGATAAAAAACAAGAGCACCTGGTGGCGCTCTATCTCAATACTCAAAATCAAATCATCCATCAACAGACCATTTTTATCGGTTCTGCAACTCGTAGTATCGCTGAACCGCGAGAGATTCTTCACTATGCCATCAAGCATATGGCGACCTCTCTCATCTTAGTTCACAATCATCCTTCAGGAGCGGTAGCCCCTAGCCGAAATGATGATCATGTCACTAAACTTGTCAAAGAAGCCTGCGAACTGATGGGGATTGTCCTCTTGGACCATTTGATTGTCTCTCATTCTAATTACTTTAGTTATCGTGAAAAGACGGATTTAATCTAAAGTTCATTAACGACATAGTCAAAGAGGTTTTTATCTTTGGGACGATTTTCAAATAGAAATTCTGGATGCCATTGGACACCGAGAAAGGCGACATCATCCGTACTCATGACAGCTTCAATGATACCATCCTTAGGATCATGAGCTGCAATCTTTAAGTTAGGTGCTAAATCCTTAATACTCTGATGGTGGAAGGAGTTGATATGGGAGATTTCTCCATAGATTTCTCGGAGAACAGTATCTGGTTCTGTCACCAAGCGTTGGGTTGTGTACTCAGCCGAACAATCCTGCCAATGGTCTTCTATATCTTGGTACAAAGTTCCACCCATGGCAACGTTAAAGAGTTGTGTTCCACGGCAGACAGAAAAAATTGGCTTTTTCTGTTTAATAGCTTCCTTGATGAGGGCCAGTTCGAAGATATCTCTTTGAAGGTGGTAGTCATCGCTATCAATAGTTTTTGGTTCACCATAGAATTTTGGATCAACATTTTGCCCACCTGTCAAGATGAGCTTGTCAATCAAACTGATATAGTGGCTAGCCATTTCTTGATCACCAATCGGTAGGATGATGGGAATCCCTCCAGCGTCTTTAACGCCTTCAACAAAGCCTTTTGCTGCGTAGCTCATCATGATGTCATCATCAGGATGAGTTTTTTCGTTTCCTGTAATCCCTATAACTGGTTTTTTCATAAAATGATTTTCGCTTTCTAATCCTCTTTTCGCATGAAATAGAGGAGGGTTTGGAGTTCACTTGTCAAATCGACATACTGAACGACCACATCTTTTGGTAAATGCAGATGGACTGGTGAAAAACTAAGAATTCCTTTCACGCCAGCATCAACCAAGAGATTGGCAACCTCTTGTGACTTAACGCTGGGAACGGTCAGGATAGCAGTCTTCACATCAGCATCCTTGATTTTATCCTTGATTTGAGAAATCCCGTAAATAGGAATTCCATCAGGAGTTTGGGTTCCGACTTCGGGATGGTCATCTAGGTCAAAGGCCATGATAATCTTCATCTTGTTACGCTCGTGGAAGCGGTAGTGGAGAAGGGCATGGCCCATATTTCCAATACCAACCAGCATGACATTGGTAATAGAGTTATCATTGAGCAAATCGGCAAAAAATGTCATCAGTTTTTTGACATCATATCCAAATCCACGCCGACCTAGTTCACCAAAATAGGAAAAATCCCGACGTACGGTCGCTGAATCAATCCCAATGGCCTCTGCAATTTGCTTAGAGTTGGCACGTTCAATCTTTTCTGCATGAAATCTCTTAAAAATTCGATAGTAGAGAGAGAGTCTTTTCGCTGTAGCTTTTGGAATAGCAGACTGTTTATCTTTCACAAAATCACAACCTTTCTATTCTTCTATTTTATAGAAACATTGTGAAAAAATCAACAAAAACAAGAAAAAACTAAGAAAAATCTTAGTTTTGTTGTAAAAAATCTGCATGTGATAGAAAACGGTAGAGGTCTCCGACCAGTCCTTGGTAAACTTCCTGTCCCTCAAAAGTCAAAGAAGTCACATACAGTGTATCTGGTAGGGTTACACATCCTGACAGAGCTAGCATGAGAGCTTCATAATCCTCATACTTGAGAGTACGCTCAACATGATAGCTGTCCTTATAGGTCAGTTCAAACATTTTAGCTCTATCTTTCTGATTTTGTAAAGACACCACGTTCTACCAAGCTATCCATGAGGAAGTAGAATTTTTCCTGATGAATGTGGTGGTCTTCTGATTTGAAAATATCAACTAGACGTAGCCCAAACTTGTCAGTGATATTGATTTTAGCCCCTGTAAGTTCCTTGTTAATGATGATTTTAAGTTGGAAGCCTTCACCGCTGTTTGGCACTTTTTCAAGTAGGCGAGTTAGTTCATAGTTACCAACCTTTGTCTCAAAAAAAGTATTGTCTTTGAGGGTGAATTTTTTAACAGAAGGGCTAAGAGTGTAGTCGTAACGACAATTTTTTAACTGAATGGTTTTTTCAAATGCCATATGGCTAACCTCCGATAATTTCTTTTAAGGTTTTTGCGAGGGTTTGTAGGTCTTCAACAGTATTTTGTGGAGACAAACTGATACGAACGGATTCCTTCAAGCGGTCTGAATTTGCTCTGTACATGGCTTCAAGAACATGGCTGGATTGGACAATGCCTGCTGTACAGGCTGAGCCAGTAGAGATTGAAATTCCAGCTAAATCTAGCCGAAGGAGTAAGAGGTCATTTTTTTGATCAGGAAATCCAATATTGAGGACATAAGGGAGATGATGTTCTCCTCTATTCAAGTAATATTGAATGCCCTCTAGTTCTGCCAGAAAGGCAGTTTCTAGATTTTGTACATGTTGGAAATGTTCTTCCTGTTTTTCTAGGTCTTCTTTTAGGGCTGCAACCATACCCACGATGGCAGCTAGATTTTCAGTTCCGGCTCGTTTTTTCTGTTCTTGGTCTCCGCCATGGAGATAGGAATCAAAGTCCATGCTTGATGCGTAGAGAAAACCAATTCCCTTAGGACCATGGAACTTGTGGGCAGAAGCAGTGAGAAAATCAATGCCCAATTCTTCTGGGTGTATAGGGATTTTACCAATAGCCTGAACTGCATCGACATGATAGGCGGCTGGGTGTTGCTTGAGTATTTGGCCAATTTCAGCAATGGGCAGTAGGTTTCCAGTCTCATTATTGGCAAACATGGTAGAAACCAAAATCGTATCGTCACGTAAGGCCTCTTGAATTTGCTGGGCGGTGATTTCTTGATTTTCTGGCTGGATAATGGTTGCTTCAAACCCAAAGTGTTGAACCAAGTAATCAATTGTTTCAAGGACAGCATGGTGCTCAATAGCAGTTGTGATAATATGTTTTCCTTGTTCCTGGTGACGAAGGCAGTAGCCAATGATGGCAGTATTGTTTCCTTCAGTCCCACCAGAAGTGAAAAAGATATGTTGAGGTTTTGTCCCCAGTAACTGAGCTAGTTCCTGACGGGCTTCTCGCAAGAGTTTGCCAGCTTGACGACCATGCCCATGAATACTAGAAGGATTTCCATGGGTTTCTTGCATCACCTTGGTCATAGCTGAAATAGCAACTGCTGACATAGGAGTCGTCGCAGCATTGTCCAAATAAATCAAAGAATCACCTTATTTCTTTTTGTTGTAAGCAAAGAGTGGGCTGACTGGTTTTCTTTCGTGGATACGGACGATGGCATCACCAATTAACTCACTAGCAGTGATGTAGCATACGTTTTTAGGAGTTTTTTCTTTTGTTGCTACTGAATCAGTCACAAGAATTTCGTTAATCTTAGTATTGTCAAGAAGTTCAGCAGCACCTTCAACGAAGAGACCGTGGCTAGAAACAGCATAAATTTCTGTAGCCCCTTCACGTTCAACGATTTTAGCAGCTTCAGAGAAGGTACGTCCTGTATTAAGAATATCGTCAATCAAGATGGCTTTCTTACCTTCAACATCACCAATAATATAACCTTCGTTACGAGTTGCATCGTCTTGAGGGTAGTCGATAATGGCGATAGGAGCATCAAGATACTCAGCCAAGCTACGAGCACGTTTCACACCTGAATTTTTAGGGCTAACAACAACAATATCTGAGCCAAGGAGGCCCTTATCGCAGTAATGTTTTGCGAATAGGGGAACAGTGAAAAGATTATCCACTGGAATATCAAAGAAACCTTGAACTTGAACGGCATGCAAATCAAGAGTCAGGATACGATCAACCCCAGCCTTAACCAGCATATTGGCAACTAGTTTCGCTGTAAGTGGTTCACGTGGTGAAGCAATGCGGTCTTGACGTGCATAGCCGAAATATGGAAGGACAACGTTGATACTGTGGGCACTTGCACGAACACAAGCATCAACCATGATCAACAATTCCATTAGGTGGTTGTTGACAGGGAAACTTGTTGATTGGATGATGTAAACATCATAGCCACGGACACTTTCTTCGATATTTACTTGGATTTCTCCGTCTGAAAATTGACGTGATGATAGTTTTCCAAGTGGGACACCAACAGCTTGAGCAATTTTCTGTGCAATCTCTTGGTTAGAGTTGAGTGCGAAAAGTTTCATGTTTTTTCTATCTGACATTATAGACCGTCCTCTGTAAACTTTTTAAATCCTAGTGATATTTGCCTTACATATATGAACTGGGATTCGTGTATTTTTATCTTTTCTATTTTACCAAAAAATGGAGATTATTTCAGCTATTTTTCATGCTTTTGACAAATCGAACCAATTTTGAAGGAGCTTTTTGATAAGAAATCTGATTTTCCTCTAAAAATTGCTGGAAATCCTGTTTCCCTTGCTCGTGATTTTCCACTTCAAGCTCCAATTCGTAATCTGTCATATCAAAGTACTGACTTTCATCCAGTGCCATGAGGCCAATAGCTGTCTTCATTTCATAGCGAAGTGTTGTGAGACAACCAAGAACCTGCCATTCACTAGTTTGGATACCATGTTTAGCTAATTCATCAAGAACCAGCCCCTGAGGAAGTTCTTTCTTGATCAGATAGTTTTCAGCATCTTTTAGTTGCAATTTTTGATTGTATTCCATGTTTCCGACACTTTGTGGGACTTTGAGTGTCAACTCAGCCCAGTCTTCAAAGGTTCGAATGCGCATAGCGACTTTCTTTTCTCGCAGTTCAAAATCAGGCGTGTCTATGTAGTAATTTTTTTGAAGAACAGGAGTGACACCTGTGAACTGGTCTTTTAGACGGTTATATTCATCTTTTTTCAAGAGTGTTTTCAATTCAATTTCTAAATGTTTCATTTTTCTTACCTTTTCTTTATCGTTGAAAGCGGATTTATGGTATAATAAGCATTGTATTTATTGTATATGAATCTGGAGAAAAAATCAAAGATATTTTTGAAGGATAATATGAGAATAAGGGAGAATATATGACCTTAGAATGGGAAGAATTTCTAGATCCTTACATTCAAGCTGTTGGTGAGTTAAAGATTAAACTTCGTGGTATTCGTAAGCAATATCGTAAGCAAAATAAACATTCTCCGATTGAGTTTGTGACTGGTCGAGTCAAGCCAATTGAGAGTATCAAGGAAAAAATGGCTCGTCGTGGCATTACTTATGAGACCTTGGAACACGATTTGCAGGATATTGCTGGCTTACGTGTGATGGTTCAGTTTGTAGATGACGTTAAGGAAGTAGTGGAAATTTTGCGTAAGCGTCAGGATATGCGTATCATACAGGAGCGAGATTACATTACTCATCGAAAGGCTTCAGGCTACCGTTCCTATCATGTGGTAGTAGAATATATGGTTGATACAATCAATGGAGCTAAGACTATTTTGGCAGAAATTCAAATTCGTACTTTGGCCATGAATTTCTGGGCAACGATAGAACATTCTCTCAACTACAAGTACCAAGGGGATTTCCCAGAGGAGATTAAGAAGCGACTGGAAATTACAGCTAGAATCGCCCATCAGTTGGATGAAGAAATGGGTAAAATTCGTGATGATATCCAAGAAGCCCAGGCACTTTTTGATCCCTTGAGTAGAAAATTAAATGACGGTGTAGGAAACAGTGACGATACAGATGAAGAATACAGGTAAACGAATTGACTTGATAGCCAATAGAAAACCGCAGAGTCAAAGGGTTTTGTATGAATTGCGAGATCGTTTGAAGAGAAATCAGTTTATACTCAATGATAGCAGTCCGGATATTGTCATTTCCATTGGTGGAGATGGCATGCTCTTGTCGGCCTTTCATAAGTACGAAGACCAACTTGATAAGGTACGCTTTATCGGTCTTCATACAGGACATCTGGGCTTTTATACCGATTATCGTGATTTTGAGTTGGATAAGTTAATGACCAATTTGCAGCTAGATACCGGAGCAAGGGTTTCTTACCCTGTTCTAAATGTGAAGGTTTTTCTTGGAAATGGAGATGTCAAGATTTTTCGTGCCCTCAACGAAGCCAGCATTCGCAGATCCGATCGAACCATGGTGGCAGATATTGTCATCAATGGTGTTCCCTTTGAACGTTTTCGTGGAGACGGGCTAACAGTTTCGACACCGACTGGTAGTACTGCCTATAACAAGTCTCTTGGTGGTGCTGTTTTACACCCTACCATTGAAGCTCTTCAGTTGACGGAAATTGCCAGCCTCAATAATCGTGTCTATCGAACGCTGGGCTCTTCCATTATTGTGCCTAAGAAGGATAAGATTGAACTCATTCCAACAAGAAATGATTACCACACCATTTCGGTTGACAATAGCGTTTATTCTTTCCGTAGTATCGAGCGAATCGAGTATCAAATTGATCATCATAAGATTCACTTTGTCGCGACTCCTAGCCATACCAGTTTCTGGAACCGCGTTAAGGATGCCTTTATCGGTGAGGTGGACGAATGAGGTTTGAATTTATCGCAGATGAACATGTCAAGGTTAAGACCTTTTTGAAAAAGCACGAGGTTTCTAAGGGACTTTTGGCCAAGATTAAGTTTCGAGGTGGGGCTATTCTGGTCAATGACCAACCGCAAAATGCAACGTATCTATTGGATCTTGGAGACCGCGTTACCATTGATATTCCTGCTGAGGAAGGCTTTGAAACTCTGGAAGCTATAGAGCGCCCACTGGATATTCTCTATGAGGATGACCATTTTCTAGTCTTGAATAAACCCTATGGAGTGGCTTCTATTCCTAGTGTCAATCACTCCAATACCATTGCCAATTTTATCAAGGGTTACTACGTCAAGCAAAATTATGAAAATCAGCAGGTTCACATTGTGACCAGACTTGATAGAGATACTTCTGGCCTGATGCTCTTTGCAAAACACGGCTATGCCCATGCACGATTAGACAAGCAGTTGCAGAAAAAGTCTATCGAGAAACGCTACTTTGCTTTGGTTAAAGGTGATGGATACTTGGAGCCAGAGGGGGAAATTATTGCTCCGATTGCGCGTGATGAAGACTCTATTATCACTAGACGGGTGGCTAAAGGTGGAAAGTATGCCCATACATCATATAAGATTGTCGTTTCCTATGGAAATATTCACTTGGTCGACATTCGCTTGCATACTGGTCGAACCCACCAAATCCGAGTCCATTTTTCTCATATTGGTTTTCCTTTGTTGGGCGATGATTTGTACGGTGGTAGTCTGGACGACGGCATCCAACGTCAGGCCCTGCATTGCCATTACCTATCCTTTTATCATCCATTTTTAGAGCAAGACTTGCAGTTAGACAGTTCCTTGCCGGATGATTTCAGCAACCTTATTACCCAGTTATCAACTAATACTCTATAAAAACTGATTCAGAGTATAATTATTATCTAAAAGGAGAAAACTCATGGAAGTTTTTGAAAGTCTAAAAGCCAACCTTGTTGGTAAAAATGCTCGTATCGTTCTCCCTGAAGGGGAAGAGCCGCGTATTCTTCAAGCGACTAAACGTTTGGTAAAAGAAACAGAAGTGATTCCTGTTTTGTTAGGAAATCCTGAAAAAATTAAAATTTATCTTGAAATTGAAGGGATCATGGATGGTTATGAAGTCATTGACCCTCAACATTATCCTCAATTTGAAGAAATGGTTGCTGCCTTGGTGGAGCGTCGTAAGGGCAAAATGTCTGAAGAAGATGCACGCAAGGTTTTGGTTGAAGATGTCAACTATTTTGGTGTTATGTTGGTTTACTTGGGCTTGGTTGATGGAATGGTGTCAGGTGCGATTCACTCAACTGCTTCAACAGTTCGCCCAGCCCTACAAATCATTAAAACTCGTCCAAATGTGACTCGTACTTCAGGTGCCTTCCTCATGGTTCGTGGTACGGAACGTTACCTGTTTGGAGACTGTGCCATCAACATCAATCCAGACGCGGAAGCTTTGGCTGAGATTGCCATCAACTCAGCAATCACAGCTAAGATGTTTGGTATAGAACCAAAAATTGCTATGTTGAGCTATTCAAGTAAAGGTTCAGGCTTTGGTGAAAGTGTTGATAAGGTTGTTGAAGCAACTAAAATTGCTCACGACTTGCGTCCTGACCTCGAAATCGACGGTGAGTTGCAATTTGATGCAGCCTTTGTTCCAGAAACTGCAGCTCTGAAAGCTCCTGGAAGTACGGTAGCTGGTCAAGCAAATGTCTTCATCTTCCCAGGTATCGAGGCAGGAAATATCGGCTACAAGATGGCAGAACGTCTTGGTGACTTTGCGGCTGTAGGACCTGTTTTACAAGGTTTGAACAAGCCTGTTAACGACCTCTCTCGTGGATGTAATGCTGATGATGTGTACAAGTTGACCCTTATCACAGCAGCTCAAGCTGTTCATCAATAGTGAAAACTATAAAGCGATATACTATGCTATACTGTAGTTATGAAACTATGTACGAAAAGCACTACCATTAACTCCTGAGAACTAAATTACTGATTGGTGTCAAAAAGGACAACTTCCAAGCGATGATATCCTGTCTATATACGACCTATAGAAATCTGTAATATACATGTCCGTAAAACGATAAATTCCCTTTTGGATTTTATACTCAATAAAAATCAAAGAGCAAACTAGAAAGCTAGGCGCAGGCAGTACTTGAGTACGACAAGCCGACGCTGATATGGTTTGAATTTGATTTTTGAAGAGTATTAAATGAGTATGAAAAGAGAATTTTTTCATGAGAAAACGCATAATATTGAGTGTTTTTTGTACACCTGCTATTATGCGTTTTTTATAATTTTTGCACCTTTCTTAGCCTTTGTTATCGACAAGTATTGTTTTCTAGCTCCTTGTTTTTAGAATGGCAATTTCCCAGCGAAAGCACCCAGTTTTTTCTTGGTAGTTTTATCGATTTGTTCAAGAGCAGAGTTGATGGCTTGAACGGTCATATCAGAAAGAGTTTCAACGTCCTCTGGGTCAACGATAGCTGGATTGAAATCAATGCTGACAACTTTCTTATCTCCAGTTAAGGTCGCTTGGACAAGGTCTTGAGCAGATTTGCCAACAAATTGCATGGCAGCAAGTTCGGCCTGGCTTTGTTCCATTTGTTTTTGAAGTTTTTGTGCTTGACGCATCATGTTTTGCATGTTCATCATAAGATTTCTAAAATTCCTTTCATCTCAAGGGGATAATCCTTGTTGTTAACAAGTGCCTGATTTTCTCTCCTAATTGTTATTAGTAGCATAGCCATCAAGCCCAAGTATTGATTTTATTATACCATTTTTTTAAGACATAGTCTTTTATTGGTGAGAGTTATTTATGTCAAGGAGTGATTAGACATAAATTAAAATAATGATTTTTGCTAAGAGGGGCTCTATTCTAGTTTCATGGAAATGATTTTACTAAAGGTTCGTATGCTTTGTTTACAAACATGTTACCTCTATCTATTTTTGGATAAATAGTTGTCTGTTATTATTTTTATGCTAATAGTAAAATCTAAATGGTAGCCTACGATTTTTTAGAAAGAAAATGGTACAATATTTCTAAGAGAAAATACAATAGGAGGGAAAATGAGGTTATTACCTATAAGAAAAATATCACGTCAGTCTAAAAGGTTAGCACTTTTTTTGACCTTTTGTGCTGGATATGTGGATGCTTACACTTTTATTGTTCGCGGGAATACCCTTGTAGCTGGACAAACTGGAAATGTTGTCTTTCTTTCGGTAGAGCTAATACAAAATAATGTTTCGGATGTTAGGGATAAGCTTTTAACTTTAATAGCATTTATGCTGGGAGTTTTTTTACTAACGATTTATAAGGAAAAATTGAGAATTGTGAAAAAGCCAATTCTGTCACTGATTCCTTTGGCAATCTTATCAATTATTATTGGTTTTGTGCCGCAAACTGTAGATAATATCTATCTAGTACCGCCCTTGGCCTTCTGTATGGGACTGGTGACAACTGCTTTTGGAGAAGTGTCGGGTATTGCTTACAATAATGCCTTTATGACAGGGAATATCAAACGGACCATGTTGGCTTTTGGAGATTATTTCCGAACCAAGCACACTCCTTTTTTGCGTGAAGGGTTCATATTTGTTAGCCTGCTTAGTAGTTTTGTCCTTGGTGTTGTCTTTTCAGCCTATTTGACGATTTTCTATCAGGAAAAGACCATTCTTGGTATTCCTATTATGATGAGCATTTTTTACCTCAGCATGCTTTTTGCCTCGTGGCAGAAAAAAGTAAAAGAAAAAGCTTGATTTTAGGTGTTATTACTTGTAAGAAAATAGGAGATATGCTATACTTAGAGAGTTGACTATGCACGTTCCTGTGCAACCGCACGAACATCGTTGCTTGATTATTCAAGTTTAAGTGGTTCGTCCCACGATGCTAGGCGAGTCTTCACAAAAAATCGGGGAAACCCATAAAAATCATAGGAGGTGCATAATGAGCACATACGCAATTATCAAAACTGGCGGAAAACAAGTTAAAGTTGAAGTTGGTCAAGCAGTTTACGTTGAAAAATTGAACGTTGAAGCTGGTCAAGAAGTTACTTTTAACGAAGTTGTTCTTGTTGGTGGTGAAAACACTGTTGTCGGAACTCCACTTGTTGCTGGAGCTACTGTAGTTGGAACTGTTGAAAAACAAGGAAAACAAAAGAAAGTTGTTACTTACAAGTACAAACCTAAAAAAGGTAGCCACCGTAAACAAGGTCACCGTCAACCATATACTAAAGTTGTCATCAACACAATCAACGCTTAATTTTAAGGAGAACACATGATACAAGCAGTCTTTGAGAGAGCCGAAGATGGCGAGCTGAGGAGTGCGGAAATTACTGGACACGCCGAGAGTGGCGAATACGGCTTTGATGTCGTGTGTGCATCGGTTTCTACGCTTGCCATTAACTTTATCAATTCCATTGAGAAATTTGCAGGCTATGAACCAATCCTAGAATTAAACGAAGATGAAGGTGGCTATCTGATGGTTGAAATTCCAAAAGATCTTCCTTCACACCAGAGAGAAATGACCCAGTTATTCTTTGAATCATTTTTCTTAGGTATGGCAAACTTATCGGAGAACTCTTCTGAGTTCGTCCAAACCAGAGTTATCACAGAAAACTAACACGGAGGAAAACATTATGTTAAAAATGACTCTTAACAACTTGCAACTTTTCGCCCACAAAAAAGGTGGAGGTTCTACATCAAACGGACGTGATTCACAAGCAAAACGTCTTGGAGCTAAAGCAGCTGACGGACAAACTGTAACAGGTGGATCAATCCTTTACCGTCAACGTGGTACACACATCTACCCAGGTGTAAACGTTGGACGTGGTGGAGACGATACTTTGTTCGCTAAAGTTGAAGGCGTAGTACGCTTTGAACGTAAAGGACGCGATAAAAAACAAGTTTCTGTTTACCCAATCGCTAAATAAAAAGGTCCAGTGAACCTTTTTATCCCGAGCCTTGAAATGTAAAGGCGAGGAAGCTAGAAATAGCATAAATTAAGGCTTTCCGAGTTTTCGGAGAGCCTGTTTTTTGTTTTGGTACCCATACTTTTTAATATGTATAGTGGATTGAATCTGGAATAGAACACTGCTAAAAATTGATTTGAGTTTCCTACTCGATTTCTTCAGATTTTATTTCAATTGACTATAAGAACTGGTATCTGGTTTCAAATATTGGCTTGTCGTCCCTTCACTTGTCTGAATGGCTTGAGCGGTTCCTTCTGATAAGGGAAAATGATATTCTTTAGCTGAAATGGTCTGAGAAACCAAGCTAACAGATGGAGAGAAAAATAGCTCCAATTTGAAGCACACTGAATGGAAGTTGTTGAAAAGCAGTCATCTAGTTTTTCTTTTCTGCTTTGGCTTTTTTTCTTTGTCATCAGGGAAAGTGACTTGCTTCAAATCAGGGAGTTTAGGAAACTCTTCAAATATCTTGCCCAAGTTGTCTCGTTTTGTAAATTTTACAGCCATAGGTGTACCTCGATTCTAAATTCTACCTTTTCGACACCAATTAGTAATTTAAAGTTCTCAGGAGTTAGTTGCATTGCTTTTTCATACATAAGCATAGTATGACACTTTATGGTTACTGAACAAGTCTAATCACTCCTTTCAAACTTTTGAAGATGCCCTATAAGTTTTTGAGAAGAATATTGCAAAGTTCATAGTTAAGCAACGATAGAGTGAAGAGCTTTTTGAAAAT
Organism: Streptococcus sp. 1453; assembly: GCF_013276955.1. Classification (NCBI taxonomy): domain Bacteria; kingdom Bacillati; phylum Bacillota; class Bacilli; order Lactobacillales; family Streptococcaceae; genus Streptococcus; species Streptococcus sp. 1453. Next base: position 170,857 of record NZ_VMLZ01000003.1, on the reverse strand, counting down.
AGGTACACTTCAGGTTAAAAAAACGACATTTCAGATTTTCTGTTCCAGAAATAGCTATCGCTATGATATAATTAGTTTATGATAATTACTATTCCTATAAAAAACCAAAAAGATATTGGCACACCATCTGATTCAGTCGTAGTCCTTGGCTATTTTGATGGTATACACAAGGGGCATCAAGAATTATTTCGTGTTGCCAATAAGGCTGCGAGAAAGGATTTATTGCCTATCGTGGTTATGACCTTTAATGAATCTCCAAAGATCGCTTTAGAGCCTTATCATCCTGATCTGTTTTTGCATATTTTGAACCCTGCTGAACGTGAGAGGAAATTAAAGCGTGAAGGCGTAGAAGAATTATATCTCCTTGATTTTAGTAGTCAATTCGCTAGTCTCACGGCAGAAGAATTTTTTGCAACTTATATCAAGGCTATGAATGCCAAAATTATTGTTGCAGGTTTTGATTATACATTTGGTTCTGACAAAAAAACAGCAGAAGATTTAAAGGATTACTTTGATGGAGAAGTTATCATTGTTCCACCTGTAGAAGACGAGAAAGGAAAGATTAGTTCAACTCGTATCCGTCAAGCTATTTTAGATGGAAATGTGAAAGAAGCAGGAGAACTTTTGGGAGCACCGCTTCCATCAAGAGGTATGGTGGTTCATGGCAATGCTCGTGGTCGTACAATTGGTTATCCAACAGCTAATTTAGTGCTTTTAGACCGCACTTATATGCCAGCAGATGGCGTTTATGTCGTTGATGTTGAGATTCAAAGACAGAAGTATCGTGCTATGGCTAGTGTCGGGAAAAACGTGACCTTTGATGGAGAAGAAGCACGTTTTGAAGTCAATATTTTTGATTTTAATCAAGATATTTATGGGGAAACCGTCATGGTTTATTGGCTTGATCGCATTCGAGATATGACCAAATTTGACTCAGTTGACCAATTAGTGGATCAGTTAAAGGCTGATGAAGAAGTAGCTCGAAATTGGTCTTAAGAGCTTGAGTAAACAAAAAAGAGGTTATTTGTAACCCAAAAGATAGATGATTTAGTCTAACTTTTGAGGTCACGACATTACCTCTTTTTATTCTTTTTCAAAGGTAAATCCTTCTCCAAGGATTTCGTGGGCTTCTGTAATGGTTATAAAGGCTTGAGGATCGATTCGATGAATCATTTCCTTCATTTTCACAATCTCATTTCTACCGACAATACAGTAAATGATTTTCAAATCTTTTTGACTATAGTAGCCTTGACCAGAAATAAAAGTAACACCTCTTCCTAGGTCATCATTGATCGCCTTAGCAAGTTGGTCAGGACGTTTTGTGATAATCATAAAGCCTTTACCTGCGTAGCCACCTTCGCCAATCAAATCAATGACACGAGAAACAATAAAATCAAATAAGAGTGTGTAGGAAACCAATCTCAAATCCTTGAAGATAAGGAGAATGAGCATGAGAATACAAAAATCTAAGATAAAGAGCAGTTTTCCCATGGATATATGAGTGTATTTATTGAGAATACGAGCTAGAATATCAGTTCCGCCAGTTGTACCTCCAGCATTAAAAATAATTCCAAGGCCAATTCCCAATAGAATTCCCGCTATAAGGGCTGTGATTAGTAAATCACCTTGAAGATCAATATGAAGGGGAATACGCTCAAAAAAGGCTAACCAGGCGGATAAGGCTAAGGTTCCTAGTAAACTAGAGTAGAGGGATTTTGCTCCAAATATTTTCCAAGCTAGGATGAAAAGGGGAATGTTAATCAGCAGGTTCATGAGGGAAACAGGGATTTTAAAAAGATAAAAGGTGATAAGGGTAATACCTGTCGCCCCTCCTTCAAAGAGATGATGAGGAACTACAAAATAAGTCAGCCCAAAAGCATAAATAGCAGCACCTAGTAAAATGGTAAAAATGGGGTAAATTTTTTTAATCATAGGACACCTCTTTTCTTATAAGTTGATTATATCAAATTTTTACGGAAAATTTGAGTGACTCCATTAGGATTTTTAATCTTTTTTTGATATAATTAGAAGTAAGAAAACCAATCTGAATCCTAAAATAGAAAGATTGATACTATGACAAAAATTAAGATTGTAACCGATTCATCTGTTACTATTGAACCAGAACTCGTAAAACAATTAGATATTACAATTGTTCCATTATCTGTAATGATTGATAATGTTGTTTATTCTGATGCTGATTTGAAAGAGGAAGGTAAATTTCTTCAGTTGATGCAAGAAGCTAAGAATCTTCCGAAAACAAGCCAGCCGCCTGTAGGTATCTTTGCTGAAGTGTTTGAAGACTTGTGCAAGGATGGCAGCCAGATTCTTGCTATTCATATGTCCCATGCTCTTTCGGGGACTGTAGAAGCAGCGCGTCAAGGTGCTAGCCTATCTACTGCCGACGTAACAGTTATTGACAGTTCCTTCACTGACCAAGCTTTGAAATTCCAAGTTGTTGAGGCTGCAAAATTAGCGCAAGAAGGCAAAGAGTTGGAGGAAATCTTATCTCATGTAGAAGAGGTTAAAAACCACACAGAACTCTATATTGGCGTTTCAACTTTGGAAAATCTTGTCAAAGGTGGACGAATTGGCCGTGTAACTGGATTGTTGAGCTCCCTTCTCAATATCCGTGTTGTCATGCAAATGAAAGACCATGAATTGCAGCCAATGGTTAAAGGTCGTGGAGCTAAAACTTTTAAAAAATGGTTAGATGAGTTGATAACATCGCTTTCTGAACGTTCTGTAGCAGAGATTGGAATTTCATATTCTGGTAGTGATGATTGGGCAAAAGAGATGAAAGAAAGCTTACAAGCTTATGTTGAAAAGCCAATTTCTGTTTTGGAAACGGGTTCCATTATTCAAACTCACACGGGTGAGAACGCTTGGGCTATTTTGGTACGTTACCACTCCTAAAAAAATAAATAAAATGGGAAGAAATAGCGTTTTTAACTTGACCTAAAAGGGATTTTAGGATATGATTATATTTGTTAATTAGAAATTATTTGGAGGAATCGTTAACATGGCAAACAAACAAGATTTGATCGCTAAAGTAGCAGAAGCTACAGAATTGACTAAGAAAGACTCAGCAGCAGCAGTTGAAGCTGTATTTGCAGCGGTAGCTGACTATCTTGCAGCTGGTGAAAAAGTTCAATTGATCGGTTTTGGTAACTTTGAAGTTCGTGAGCGTGCAGAACGTAAAGGTCGCAACCCACAAACTGGTAAAGAAATGACAATTGCAGCTTCTAAAGTTCCAGCATTCAAAGCTGGTAAAGCTCTTAAAGACGCTGTTAAATAATCAGCCTTTTAAAAGCCTATTGTATCAAGCTTTCTAGCTTGGGCAGTAGGCTTTTTACGTACGATAGGCATGTCGTATATCTGAGGTGTAAGTCCTCGGTGGGCACCTGCTACCGGTGAACCCAATAGCGATTCCCAAGCCTGACTATCGTGAGGTAGCGGATTAAAATGGTCTGGGGATAGACCGTTTTAAGTCTGACGTTGGAAATAAGAATCGTCAGAGGAAGGGATGGCGAAATCGTGGCTCTACGAACAGGAACGTGATAGTAAGGCGTATATAGCGGATAAGGGGGCTTCAAACTCTAAAGTCCAAAAAGGTAGTCGTAACCTATATGCGTAAATCACGAGAGTAATTGAATTCGGACTAAGGTTTGTGTGAAAAAGATAAATCTTCCTAGAGCCTAAAGACTCTGCGTCAGATTTCCTATTTTCACTGTAACCTTCTAACGTCCTCATATCTTGTATAAACTAGGAAAGATGTACGACTTATCCGCGAGGTATCATGAGCGCTGAAAGCGTAGTAACAACGAATCATGAGAAGTCAGCCGAGCCCATAGTAGTGAGGAAACTTCTGTAATGGAAGTGGAGCGAAGGGGGGAATAATCTAGTAATAAATAGAGTTAAAAAGTTGAATGCTCCGAAAATATTGTATATATAGTAGTTGAATCTAAAATAGTACGAAACAATTTCTAAAACATTTATAGAAATTAATTTTACTTCCTCAATCGATTTGTTCTCATCTTATTTCAATCTGCTATACGTACGTATGTAATGAAAAGAATTAAATAATAGACTTGTGCGATAACTATTTGAAGCAAGATTAGCTTATTAGAAAATCCAACAAGATAGCGAAGGAATCTAACATAAAATGTACATAATTTATTTTATGTCACATATCCTTCGCTAAAATACTTACCATTATCTTGAATGCCTTAGTGAAACATGCTATACTACTTGTATGATTATTTTACAAGCTAATAAAATTGAACGTTCTTTTGCAGGAGAGGTTCTTTTCGATAATATTAACCTGCAGGTTGATGAAAGAGACCGTATTGCCCTTGTTGGGAAAAATGGTGCAGGTAAGTCTACTCTTTTGAAGATTTTGGTTGGAGAAGAGGAGCCAACTAGTGGAGAAATCAATAAGAAAAAAGATATTTCTCTGTCTTACCTAGCCCAAGATAGCCGTTTTGAATCTGAAAACACTATCTACGATGAAATGCTTCATGTCTTTGATGACTTGCGTCGGACTGAGAAACAACTTCGTCAGATGGAGTTGGAGATGGGTGAAAAGTCTGGTGAGGATTTGGATAAACTGATGTCAGATTACGATCGCTTATCTGAAAATTTTCGTCAGGCAGGTGGCTTTACCTATGAAGCTGATATTCGAGCGATTTTGAATGGATTCAAGTTTGACGAGTCTATGTGGCAGATGAAAATTGCCGAGCTTTCGGGTGGTCAAAATACTCGTTTGGCTCTAGCTAAAATGCTCCTTGAAAAGCCTAATCTCTTGGTTTTGGACGAGCCAACCAACCACTTGGATATCGAAACCATTGCCTGGCTAGAGAATTACTTGGTAAACTATAGCGGTGCCCTCATTATTGTTAGCCACGACCGTTATTTCTTGGACAAGGTTGCGACAATTACGCTGGATTTGACCAAGCATTCCTTGGATCGCTATGTGGGCAACTACTCTCGTTTTGTCGAGTTGAAGGAGCAAAAACTAGCTACTGAGGCAAAAAACTATGAAAAGCAACAGAAGGAAATTGCTGCTCTGGAAGATTTTGTCAATCGCAATTTAGTCCGTGCTTCGACGACCAAACGTGCCCAATCTCGCCGCAAACAACTGGAAAAAATGGAACGTTTGGACAAGCCTGAAGCGGGTAAGAAATCAGCCAATATGACCTTCCAGTCTGAAAAAACGTCTGGTAATGTTGTATTAACTGTTGAAAATGTAGCTATTGGCTATGATGGGGAAATATTGTCAGAGCCTATCAACCTAGACCTTCGTAAGATGAATGCTGTTGCCATCGTTGGTCCAAATGGTATTGGAAAATCAACCTTTATCAAGTCTATTGTGGACCAGATTCCTTTTATCAAGGGTGAAAAGCGATTTGGCGCTAATGTTGAGGTTGGTTACTATGATCAGACTCAAAGCAAGCTAACAGCAAGTAATACGGTGCTTGATGAACTTTGGAATGATTTTAAACTGACACCAGAAGTTGAAATCCGTAACCGTCTAGGTGCCTTCCTTTTCTCAGGAGATGATGTCAAAAAATCAGTCGGCATGTTGTCTGGTGGTGAGAAAGCACGTTTACTTCTTGCTAAATTGTCTATGGAAAACAACAACTTTTTGATTCTGGATGAGCCGACCAACCATCTGGATATTGATAGCAAGGAAGTGTTGGAAAATGCCTTGATTGACTTTGATGGAACTCTTCTATTCGTCAGCCACGACCGTTACTTTATCAATCGTGTGGCAACTCATGTACTGGAATTGTCAGAGAATGGATCAACTCTCTATCTTGGAGATTACGATTACTATGTTGAGAAGAAATCAGAAGTAGAAATGATTCAAACTGAGGAAGCTTCAACCAGTAATCAAGCAAAAGAAGCAAGCCCAGTTAATGACTATCAAGCTCAGAAAGAAAGTCAAAAAGAAGTTCGTAAGCTCATGCGACAAATAGAAAGTCTAGAAGCTGAAATTGAAGAGCTAGAAAGTCAAAGTCAAGCCATTTCTGAAAAAATGTTAGAAACAAACGATGCCAGCAAACTGATGGAATTGCAGGCTGAACTGGACAAAATCAGCCACCGTCAGGAAGAAGCTATGCTTGAGTGGGAAGAATTATCAGAGCAGGTGTAAAGATGGAAAATCTAGGAAAAGTATTTCGTGAATTTCGGACAAGTGGAAATTATTCTTTAAAGGAGGCTGCAGGCGAGTCCTGTTCAACTTCTCAGTTATCTCGATTTGAGCTTGGGGAGTCTGACCTAGCAGTCTCACGTTTCTTTGAGATTTTGGATAATATTCATGTAACAATCGAAAATTTCATGGATAAGGCAAGGAATTTTTATAATCATGAACATGTTGCCATGATGGGACAAATTGTGCCTCTTTACTATTCAAATGATATTGTAGGTTTTCAAAAGCTTCAAGAAGAACAACTTGAAAAGGCTAAGAGTTCGACAAATCCTCTCTATTTTGAGCTAAACTGGATTTTGCTACAAGGTCTGATTTGTCAAAGAGATTCGACTTATGAGATGAAGCAGGATGATTTGGATAAGGTAGCAGATTATCTCTTTAAAACAGAAGAATGGACCATGTATGAGTTGATTCTGTTTGGTAACCTCTATAGTTTCTACGATGTGGACTATGTCACTCGGATTGGTAGAGAAGTTATGGAGAGGGAGGAATTTTATCAAGAAATTGGTCGCCATAAGAGATTAGTATTGATTTTGGCCCTCAATTGTTACCAGCATTGTTTAGAGTATCTCTCTTTTGACAATGCAAGCTATTTTGAGACTTATACAGAGAAGATTATTGGTAAAAACATTAGTCTTTATGAACGAAATATTTTACATTACTTAAAAGGTTTTGCCTTATACCAAAAAGGACAGTTTAAAGAAGGCTGTAAGCAGATGCAAGAAGCCATGCATATTTTTGACGTGCTAGGTCTTCCAGAGCAAGTAGCCTACTATCAGGAACACTACGAAAAATTTGTCAAAGATTAATTTTCCCAAATAAGGGAAAAATGAAAAAGCTCCTTTCGGTTTTGATACAATAGTTTCAAAATTTGAGAGGAGTTTTTATATGAATCGCTATGCAGTACAGTTGATTAGCCGTGGAGCTGTTAACAAGATAGGGAATATGCTCTATGATTATGGAAATAGTGTCTGGTTGGCTTCCATGGGAACTATCGGACAGACTGTTTTAGGAATGTACCAGATTTCTGAACTCGTCACATCTATTCTCGTAAATCCTTTTGGCGGAGTCATTTCAGACCGTTTTTCTCGTCGTAGGATTTTAATGATGACAGACCTTGTTTGTGGGATTCTTTGTCTGGCTATTTCTTTCATAAGGAATGACAGCTGGATGATTGGAGCTTTGATTTTTGCCAACATTGTGCAGGCTATTGCTTTTGCCTTTTCTCGTACAGCCAATAAAGCCATTATAACTGAGGTTGTTGAGAAAGATGAGATTGTGATCTATAATTCTCGCTTAGAGCTGGTTTTGCAGGTTGTAGGTGTTAGCTCTCCTGTTCTTTCCTTCCTTGTTTTACAGTTTGCAAGTCTCCATATGACGCTACTGCTAGACTCGCTGACTTTTTTCATTGCTTTTGTTCTAGTGGCTTTCCTTCCAAAAGAGGAAGCAAAAGTTCAAGAGAAAAAGGCTTTTACTGGGAGAGATATGTTTGTAGATATCAAGGATGGGTTACACTATATCTGGCATCAGCAAGAAATTTTCTTCCTTTTGCTGGTAGCTTCCAGCGTTAATTTCTTTTTTGCCGCTTTTGAATTTCTACTCCCCTTTTCGAATCAGCTTTACGGGTCAGAAGGAGCCTATGCAAGTATTTTAACTATGGGGGCTATTGGTTCCATCATTGGGGCTCTTCTAGCTAGTAAAATTAAAGCTAATGTTTATAATCTTTTGATTTTACTGGCTTTGACAGGTGTCGGAGTTTTTATGATGGGATTACCACTTCCAACTTTTCTTTCCTTTTCTGGAAATTTAGTTTGTGAATTGTTTATGACGATTTTTAATATTCACTTTTTTACTCAAGTACAAACCAAGGTTGAGAGCGAATTTCTTGGGAGAGTACTGAGTACAATTTTTACCTTAGCTATTCTATTTATGCCTATTGCAAAAGGATTTATGACAGTCTTGCCAAGTGTTCATCTCTCTTCTTTCCTGATAATTGGAAGTGGTGTTATCATCTTGTCTTGTATATCGTTTATTTATGTTCGAATTCATTTTGAAAAATTGATATAAGGTTGCTTGAGTTTTAAAAATAATTCCAATCTAAGTATTTTTTCCGCCCTTCTCGTTTGTGAGGAGGGCTTGTTTTATGGTAAAATGGTCTTATGAATAAAAGAATGAATGAGTTAGTCGCCTTGCTCAATCGCTATGCGACTGAGTACTATACTAGCGATAATCCCTCGGTTTCAGACAGTGAGTATGACCGCCTTTACCGTGAGTTGGTCGAGTTAGAAACTGCTTATCCAGAGCAAGTGCTAGCAGACAGTCCGACCCATCGTGTTGGTGGCAAAGTCTTAGATGGTTTTGAAAAATACAGTCATCAGTATCCTCTTTATAGTTTGCAGGATGCTTTTTCACGTGAGGAGCTTGAAGCTTTTGATGCGCGTGTTCGTAAGGAAGTGGCTCATCCGACCTATATTTGTGAGCTGAAAATCGATGGCTTATCTATCTCGCTAACTTATGAAAAGGGGATTTTGGTTGCTGGTGTAACACGTGGAGATGGTTCTGTTGGTGAAAATATTACAGAAAACCTCAAGCGTGTTAAGGACATTCCTTTGACCTTACCAGAAGAACTTGATATTACAGTTCGTGGGGAATGTTATATGCCACGCGCTTCTTTTGACCAGGTTAACCAAGCTCGCCAAGAAAATGGAGAGCCTGAATTTGCCAATCCTCGTAATGCGGCAGCAGGCACCCTGCGACAGTTGGATACGGCAGTAGTAGCCAAGCGCAATCTTGCAACGTTTCTCTATCAGGAAGCCAGCCCTTCAACTCGTGACAGTCAAGAAAAGGTTTTGAAGCACCTAGAACAGCTCGGTTTTGTGGTTAATCCTAAGCGAATTCTGGCTGAAAGCATGGATGAGATTTGGAATTTTATCCAAGAAGTAGGACAGGAACGGGACAATCTGTCTTATGATATCGATGGGGTGGTGATTAAGGTCAATGACCTAGCAGGTCAAGAAGAACTTGGCTTTACCGTTAAGGCTCCAAAGTGGGCAGTAGCCTATAAGTTTCCTGCTGAGGAAAAAGAAGCTCAGCTCCTGTCAGTTGATTGGACAGTTGGCCGTACGGGTGTTGTGACTCCAACTGCCAATCTGACTCCCGTTCAGCTTGCTGGGACAACAGTTAGTCGTGCGACCCTGCACAATGTGGATTATATTGCTGAAAAAGATATCCGTAAAGATGACACGGTCATAGTTTATAAGGCTGGTGACATCATCCCTGCTGTTTTACGTGTGGTAGAATTCAAACGGGTTTCTGAAGAGAAACTAGATGTCCCTAAAAACTGTCCAAGTTGTGACTCTGACTTGTTGCACTTTGAAGATGAAGTGGCCCTCCGTTGTATCAATCCGCGTTGTCCTGCTCAAATCATGGAAGGCTTGATTCACTTTGCTTCTCGAGACGCCATGAATATTACAGGTCTTGGTCCATCAGTAGTTGAAAAACTCTTTGTTGCCAATCTGGTTAAGGATGTGGCTGATATTTACCGCTTGAAAGAAGACGATTTCCTCCTTTTAGAGGGTGTTAAGGAAAAGTCCGCTTCTAAACTGTATCAGGCCATCCAAGCATCTAAGGAAAATTCTGCCGAGAAGCTCTTGTTTGGTTTGGGAATTCGCCATGTAGGAAGCAAGGCTAGTCAGCTCTTACTTCAACATTTCCATTCGATTGAAAATCTAGCTCAGGCAGATCCAGAGGAAGTGGCTAGTATTGAAAGTTTGGGTGGTGTGATTGCCAAGAGTCTTCAGACTTATTTTGCGACAGAAGGCTCTGAAATTCTCCTCAGAGAATTAAAAGAAGCTGGGGTCAATTTGACCTATAAAGGTCAGACTGTAGTAGTAGATGCAGCCTTGTCAGGCTTGACAGTGGTATTGACTGGAAAATTGGAACGGCTCAAGCGCTCAGAAGCTAAAAGTAAACTCGAAAGTCTAGGTGCTAAGGTAACAGGCAGTGTTTCTAAAAAGACCGACCTCGTCGTTGCAGGAGCAGATGCTGGAAGTAAACTTCAAAAAGCACAAGAACTTGGTATCGAAGTTCGAGATGAAGCTTGGCTCGAAAGTTTGTAATGATCTTTTAAAAACAGAGTTTAGATAGAATGACAATGTTTGTCAATCGAGACGAGATTGGTCAAGAATTTATTAGTGAAACAGAAACAAATAAAAAAAAGGAAAAAATAAAAATGTATACCTACCCTATGCGCATTCATTACCATCGCAAGAATGGTGAATATGACACTTGCTCTTTTGTAAAAAGCCAGGACCAGCGAATTGATTTACTAACTTACCAAGAAGATTATTTTGGAGCCTTATTTAGTTTTGAACACCCAAGCGTTCATGCCCTAGAAAGCTTGAATTTGGTGGTTCATACAGGCCAAACCAGTAAAGAATATGCTATCCGTTTTAATCACTATCCCCTTTTAACAGAGGTCTGGATTTTGGAAGGCGATGATCGGATTTATTACTCTGAAAATCCTGCTATTGCCAGTCCTTTCTATAAGAATCAAAATCCTTTTGCCTTTGACAAGGCTATCAATAGCGCTAGTTTCGACCACCACTGGGGTTACCAAGGGGAATTGGGTTGCCATGTAGAGGACAATCAGGCTCATTTTGCCCTTTGGGCTCCAACAGCGACAGCAGTGCAGGTTGTCGTTTATGAATCAGCTACTAATGATGCACCTGTTTGGAAGACTTTTGATATGGAGAGAGGCAATCGCTACTCTTATAACCATAAGGACAATACTATTGGTGTCTGGAGTTTGGATGTTGAGGAAGATTTGACTGGTAAGGCTTATCAGTATCAAGTCCAATTCCCTCATCACCAAACACTGACACGTGATCCTTACACCATTGCGACCAGCCCTGATGGTAAACGTTCTGCTATTCTGAGCCATGCAGAAAAACAAGTCGAAAACTTCGAGGTCAAGCATGGTTCTGATGCTGCTTGGCGTTTGGAAAATCCATGTAAGGCAGTTATTTGTGAAATGCATATTCGTGATTTGACCCAATCACCGACCTCAGGTGTGGATGAACATCTTCGAGGAACGTTCTTAGGTGCTGCTCAGATTGGAACGGTTAACCAGTACGGTCAGTCAACTGCTTTTGATCACATCAAGAAGTTGGGCTACAATTATGTTCAGTTGCAACCAATTGCAGACCGTCACAAAGAATACGATGAGGACGGGAATGTAACCTACAACTGGGGTTATGACCCACAAAACTATAACGCGCCAGAAACTAGTTTTTCAACTAATCCAGATGATCCAGCTCAGGTTATTCGTGATTTGAAGACCATGGTTCAAGCTTACCACGATGCGGGCATTGGTGTTATTATGGATGTGGTCTATAACCATACCTTTTCAGTTGTTGATGCACCTTTCCAAACAACTGTCCCTGACTATTATTATCGTATGAATCCAGATGGTACCTTCCAGAATGGAACGGGTGTTGGAAATGAAACAGCCAGTGAACACGAAATGTTCCGTAAGTATATGATTGATTCTCTTCTATACTGGGTGCAGGAATACAATATTGACGGCTTCCGTTTTGACTTGATGGGGATTCATGATGTCAAGACTATGCAGATGATTCGTCAGAGTTTGGATGAAATTGACCCTAACATCATCCTCTATGGAGAAGGATGGGATATGGGAACAGGTCTTGCCCCTTATGATAAGGCTAAGAAAGACAACGCCTACGAAATGCCAAATATTGGTTTCTTTAATGACAATCAGCGTGATGCTGTTAAAGGTGGAGAAGTTTATGGTGCTATCAAGTCAGGTTTTGTTAGTGGTGCTGCGACAGAGCCAATTCTAGCTAAAGCAATCCTAGGAAGTCGTGAATTAGGAACCTATACACATCCAAATCAGGTGCTTAACTATGTAGAAGCCCATGACAATTACAATCTTCACGATTTATTGGCAACCCTTCATCCAGACCAAAGTTCAGAACAAATCATGCGCAAGGTTGAGACAGCCACAGCTATGAACCTACTCATGCAAGGGATGGCCTTTATGGAAATCGGTCAAGAATTTGGTCGTACTAAACTGGTTGCGACTGGTGAGAATGGTGAGTTGACACATGATGATAGAGAGCGTGCGATGAATAGCTATAATGCTCCTGACAGTGTGAACCAAGTCAACTGGGATTTGATCAATGAGCGTCAAGACAGTATTGAGTTTATCCGTCAAGTCATCCGATTGAAGACAAAAACTGGTGCCTTTTCTTACTCTAGCTATGATGAAATTTACCATCATGTCTTTGTGCATTCTGCGATTGAACATAGCGGCTGCCTTATCTATGAAGTTCACGGCAAAGAACATCTCTTGGTGGTTGTGAATGCTAAATCAGAACCCTATCCATTTGAAAATGCAGGAAATTTAGCTATGTTGGTAACCAACAGTCGCTCAAAAGAAGACAATGTGTTAGATGATATTAGTCTAGCTGTCTTGAGTGTTTTATAAAGACCATCTATCTCGCTATTCTAACACATCATTGGAAGTGAACGAATAGAAAGAACTTGGCTGATAACTCACTTGTATAGAAAATTTGATAAATATTTTCATCAAACGTATAAAGTCAGGAAATTGTTTTCCTGATTTTATTTTTTTGCTATAAAACAATAATAATAATAGAAAAAATACGAACTTTTTGGTATTATAGTAGAGAAAAGAAAGGCGTTTTCGCAATTTTTTTGAAAAAATATTGATTTACAAGTGAAGAAATCAGTGAATTTGTTGAAGATTTTCAAAAGAATTTTTACTAAATATAGTAATTCACTTGAATCTTCTCTAAAAAGGTAGTATAATAAAAACATAGAAAACGCTTACAGGAAAGAGGAGGTATTATGGATAAAAGAGAAGCTTTGCGCACCTTTATGACAGGTGAAAATTTTCACCTTCAGCATTATCTAGGAGCACATAAAGAGCAAGTGAATGGAGAGTATGGCTATACTTTCCGTGTTTGGGCACCTAATGCTCAGGCTGTCCACTTGGTTGGTGATTTTACCAACTGGATTGAGGGTCAGATTCCAATGGTAAGAAATGACTTTGGGGTCTGGGAAGTCTTTACCAATATGGCTCAAGAAGGGCATATTTACAAATATCATGTCACACGTCAAAATGGTCATCAACTGATGAAGATTGACCCTTTTGCTGTCAGATATGAGGCTCGTCCAGGAACAGGGGCAATCGTAACAGAGCTTCCTGAGAAGAAATGGAAGGATGGACTTTGGCTGGCACGAAGAAAACGTTGGGGCTTTGCTGAACGTCCGGTCAATATCTATGAAGTTCACGCTGGGTCATGGAAAAGAAATCCTGATGGTAGTCCTTATAGTTTTGCCCAGCTCAAGGATGAACTCATTCCTTACCTAGTTGAGATGAACTATACTCACATTGAGTTTATGCCCTTGATGTCCCACCCATTAGGTTTGAGTTGGGGGTATCAGCTTATGGGTTACTTCGCTTTAGAGCATGCTTATGGCCGACCAGAGGAGTTTCAAGATTTTGTCGAGGAGTGTCATATCCATAATATTGGGGTTATCGTAGACTGGGTACCCGGTCACTTTACCATCAATGATGATGCCTTAGCCTATTATGACGGGACACCGACTTTTGAGTACCAAGACCATAATAAGGCTCATAACTATGGTTGGGGCGCTCTCAATTTTGACCTTGGAAAAAATGAAGTCCAGTCCTTCTTGATTTCTTGTATTAAGCATTGGATCGATGTCTATCATTTGGATGGTATTCGTGTGGATGCTGTTAGCAACATGCTCTATTTGGACTATGATGATGCTCCATGGACACCTAATAAAGATGGCGGAAATCTCAACTATGAAGGTTATTATTTCCTTCAACGCTTGAATGACATTATTAAGTTAGAATATCCAGATGTGATGATGATTGCAGAAGAAAGTTCGTCTGCAACCAAGATTACGGGAATGAGAGAGCTTGGTGGTCTAGGATTTGACTACAAATGGAACATGGGCTGGATGAATGATATCCTCCGTTTCTACGAAGAAGATCCGATTTATCGTAAATATGACTTTAATTTGGTGACTTTCAGCTTTATGTATGTTTTCAATGAAAACTATCTCTTGCCATTCTCGCACGATGAAGTGGTTCATGGCAAGAAGAGTATGATGCATAAGATGTGGGGAGATCGTTACAATCAATTCGCAGGCTTGCGCAATCTCTATACGTACCAAATTTGTCACCCTGGTAAGAAATTGCTCTTCATGGGTAGCGAATATGGTCAATTCCTAGAATGGAAATCTGAAGAACAGTTGGAATGGTCTAACCTAGAAGACCCAATGAATGCTAAGATGAAGTATTTCACTTCTCAGCTAAACCAGTTTTACAAAGACAACCGCTGTCTGTGGGAAATTGATACCAGCTATGATGGTATTGAAATCATTGATGCGGATAATCGAGACCAGAGTGTTCTTTCCTTCATCCGTAAGGGTAAAAAGGGAGAAATGCTAGTCTGCGTCTTTAATATGGCACCTGTTGAACGAAGAGATTTTACAATCGGACTACCCGTTGCAGGAATTTACGAAGAAGTCTGGAATACTGAGTTAGAAGAGTGGGGAGGCGTTTGGAAAGAACATAATCAAACTGTTCAAACGCAAGAAGGACTATGGAAAGATTATGAGCAGACCTTGACCTTTACCCTACCGGCTATGGGAGCTAGTGTATGGAAAATCAAACGTCGCTTGAAATCTGCAAAAACCGTCACAAGTAAAAACCAAAAAGGAGTAGAAAATGAAGAATGAAATGTTAGCTTTGATTCTTGCTGGTGGGCAAGGAACTCGTCTCGGTAAACTCACTCAAAGTATTGCAAAACCAGCTGTGCAATTTGGTGGGCGCTACCGTATCATTGATTTTGCCCTATCAAACTGTGCCAACTCAGGGATTCATAATGTGGGGGTCATTACACAGTATCAACCACTTGCTCTCAACAACCATATTGGGAATGGTTCAAGCTGGGGACTAGATGGTATCAATTCTGGTGTCTCTATTCTTCAACCTTATTCTGCAAGTGAAGGAAATCGTTGGTTCGAAGGGACTAGTCACGCTATTTACCAAAATATCGATTATATCGACAGTGTCAATCCTGAGTATGTCTTGATTCTGTCTGGGGACCACATCTACAAAATGGACTATGATGATATGCTCCAGTCTCACAAGGATAATAATGCCAGCTTGACAGTAGCGGTTTTAGACGTCCCTCTTAAAGAAGCGAGCCGTTTTGGTATCATGAATACCGATGCCAACAATCGTATTGTTGAATTTGAAGAAAAACCAGCTCAACCTAAATCTACAAAAGCTTCTATGGGAATCTACATTTTTGATTGGCAACGCCTTCGTAATATGTTAGTCGCTGCTGAAAAGAGCAAGGTTGACATGTCAGACTTTGGTAAAAATGTCATTCCAAATTACCTTGAGTCAGGTGAAAGTGTTTATGCTTACGAATTTAGTGGTTATTGGAAAGATGTTGGTACGATTGAGTCGCTTTGGGAAGCCAACATGGAGTACATTTCTCCAGAAAATGCCTTGGATAGTCGTAACCGTCAATGGAAGATTTACTCAAGAAATTTGATTTCACCACCAAACTTCCTCGGGGCAAATGCTGATGTGGAAGACTCATTAGTTGTAGACGGATGTTTCGTTGATGGAACTGTTAAACATTCTATCCTTTCAACAGGCGCGCAAGTTCGCGAAGGAGCGGAAGTTGTTGATTCAGTTATCATGAGTGGAGCTATCATTGGTCAAGGAGCTAAGATTAAACGTGCCATTATTGGTGAAGGTGCAATTATTTCTGACGGTGTCGAAATTGATGGAACAGAAGAAGTACAAGTTGTAGGATATGATGAAGTAGTGGGGGTAGCAACAGATGAAGATTGATAAATATTCTGCCATTTTAGGAAATACAGTTGGTTTTCACGATATGGCGACATTGACAGACCACCGTCCAGTAGCTAGTTTGCCATTTGGTGGGAAATATCGTTTGATTGACTTCCCGCTTTCTAGTCTTGCTAATGCAGGTGTTCGTAGTGTCTTTGGTATTTTCCAGCAGGATAATATCAGCTCAGTCTTTGACCATATTCGTTCAGGACGCGAGTGGGGCTTATCAACCCTTCTTAGCCATTACTATCTAGGAATTTACAATACCCGTGTAGAGAGTAGCACAGTTGGAAAAGAATACTACCAGCAGCTGCTCACTTATTTGAAACGTTCTGGCTCAAACCAAACAGTTTCACTCAACTGTGATGTTTTGATTAACATTGATTTGAACCAAGTTTTCCATCTACATAGTACAACAAAAGGGCCTATCACTGTAGTTTATAAAAAACTAGCTAAGAAAGATATTTCAGAAGTAAATGCAATCTTAGAAGTGGATGAAACAGACCATGTTCGTTCTCATAAACTATTTGATAGCAAGTCAACAGCTGAAACGTTCAATATGTCTACAGATATCTTTGTCGTTGATACACCGTGGTTGATTGAACGCTTGGAAGAAGAAGCTAAAAAAGAACATCCAGAGAAGTTGCGTTATGTTTTACGGGATTTGGCTGCAAAAGAGGGAGCTTTCGCCTACGAGTACACAGGTTATCTGGCAAATATTCACTCTGTAGAGTCTTATTACCAAGCTAATAAAGATATGCTTGAATCACAGAAATTCTATTCTCTCTTCTCACCAAATCAAAAGATTTATACAAAGGTCAAAAACGAAGAACCAACTTATTATGCTAATACATCTAAGGTAAGCACTTCTCAGTTTGCGTCTGGTAGTATCATTGAAGGTCAAGTGACTAATTCTGTTCTATCACGTAATATTCATGTCCATAAGGATAGCCTGGTTAAAGATAGCCTGCTCTTCCCTCGTGTTGTGATTGGAGAAGGAGCTCAGGTTGAATATGCTATCTTGGACAAGGGTGTTGAAGTTGAGCCTGGTATTGTGATTCGAGGAACGGCAGAACATCCAGTTGTCGTTAAGAAAGGTAGCAAAGTAACAGAGGATATTCATTCATGAAAATTTTATTTGTAGCAGCAGAGGGTGCACCCTTTTCAAAAACAGGTGGTTTGGGAGACGTCATTGGCGCTCTTCCTAAATCACTGGTAAAAGCGGGACATGAAGTTGCAGTGATTTTACCCTACTATGACATGGTAGAGGCTAAATTTGGAAATCAGATTGAAGATGTTTTTCATTTTGAGGTGAGCGTTGGTTGGCGCAGACAGTACTGTGGAATTAAGAAAACAGTTTTGAACGGTGTGACCTTCTACTTTATTGACAGCCAATATTATTTCTTCCGTGGTCATGTTTACGGTGATTTTGATGACGGAGAACGCTTTGCCTTTTTCCAACTTGCTACCATTGAGGCTATGGAAAGGATTAACTTTATCCCTGACCTTCTCCATGTTCATGACTATCATACAGCTATGATTCCGTTCTTGTTAAAGGAAAAATACCGTTGGATTCAAGCCTATGAGGGCATTAAAACTGTTTTAACCATTCATAATTTGGAATTCCAAGGACAATTTTCAGAAGGAATGTTATGGGATTTGTTTGGAGTCGGCTTTGAACGTTATGCTGATGGTACCCTTCGCTGGAACAACTGTCTAAACTGGATGAAGGCTGGTATTCTCTATGCGGATCGTGTTTCAACCGTTTCGCCTAGCTATGCTCATGAAATTATGACTAGTCAGTTTGGATGTAACTTGGATCAGATTCTTCGAATGGAGTCTGGTAAGGTCTCTGGTATCGTAAATGGGATTGATGCTGACCTGTATAATCCTCAGACAGATGCTCTTTTAGACTATCATTTCACTCAGGAAGATTTGTCTGGAAAAGCCCAGAATAAGGCAAAATTACAAGAGAGAGTTGGCTTGCCAGTTAGAGCCGACGTTCCACTGGTGGGAATTGTTTCTCGTTTGACACGTCAAAAAGGTTTTGATGTGGTGGTCGAAAGTCTTCACCATATCTTGCAAAATGATGTTCAGATTGTTCTTTTGGGAACTGGCGATCCAGCATTTGAAGGAGCTTTCTCATGGTTTGCTCAGATTTACCCAGACAAGCTATCAGCAAATATCACTTTTGATGTCAAACTAGCTCAAGAAATCTACGCTGCTTGTGACCTCTTCCTCATGCCAAGTCGTTTTGAACCGTGTGGCTTGTCTCAAATGATGGCGATGCGTTACGGAACCTTGCCATTGGTCCATGAAGTTGGTGGCTTGCGAGATACAGTTCGCGCTTTCAATCCAATCGAAGGAAGCGGTACTGGCTTTAGCTTTGACAATCTATCTCCTTACTGGTTAAATTGGACTTTCCAAACAGCTTTGGACTTGTATAGAAACCATCCAGACATTTGGAGAAACCTACAAAAACAAGCTATGGAGTGTGATTTCTCATGGGATACAGCCTGCAAGTCATATCTTGACTTGTACCATAGTTTAGTTAACTAATAGATAAAATCGTATGATGACTTCATACGATTTTTAGGCTGTTTAGAGAGGAGAACTGATGTCTCAAGTAAAAGGCTTGTGTGTCATGGATGTTGATGGAACCTTAATCCTAGAAGAAGTGATTGATCTTTTGGGGAGAGAGGCAGGTCGTGAGGAGGAAATTTCGCAGATTACAAGTCGGGCAATGCGAGGAGAGTTGGACTTTGAAAGGAGTTTGCGAAAAAGAGTGTCCTTGTTGGAAGGTCTTCCTATTTCGATCTTTGATAAAATCTTCAACACTATTCATCTATCGCCAAATGCCCAAGAATTCATCTCAATTCTCCAAAAGAACGGCATCTTAGTTGGTCTAGTGTCCGGTGGATTTACTCCAATAGTTGAGAGATTAGCAAAATCACTTGGCATTGCCTATTTCTCTGCCAATCAACTTGAAGTCAAAGATGGTCTTTTAACTGGAAAATTGATTGGACAACTTATCAGTCCCCAGGTCAAAAAAGAGATTCTGGAAAAATGGAGAGAGGAACTCAAACTTCCTAGAGAAAGAACAGTTGCAATCGGTGATGGGGCCAATGATTTATTGATGTTGAAATCAGCAGGATTGGGAATTGCTTTTTGTGCCAAAGAAGTGCTGAAACAGGAAATACCGAATCATGTTGACAAGAGGGATTTTTTAGAAATTCTGCCTTTGATTGAATTTTTAGAATGAGGGAAAATATGAAGATTTTAATTGCACCGGATTCGTTTAAGGAAAGCTTGAGCGCTGAAGAGGTAGCTGAATCAATAAAAAGAGGCTTCCAACAATCGATAGCAGATGTAGACTGTCTCCTCTGCCCTGTTGGTGATGGGGGAGAAGGTACTGTAGATGCTATCCGACATTCTCTTGACCTAGAAGAAAAATGGATCCAAGTGACAGGCCCTTTTGGCCAAAAAGAAGCCATGCGCTATTTTCAAAAAGGGGAATTAGCCCTATTTGAAGTAGCTGACTTGGTCGGCCTTGGAAAAATTCCTCTGGAGAAACGAAATCCACTACAAATCCAAACTTGTGGTATTGGAGAATTGATTCGTCATCTCATTGCTAAAGGGATTAAAGAAATCTATATCGGCGTTGGTGGTACGGCTAGTAATGACGGAGGAATTGGGATCGCTGCTGGTTTAGGTTATCGATTTTATGATAGGGATGGAAATGTCTTGCCTGCATACGGTCAATCCTTACTAAAATTAGCTTCAGTTTCAACAGAAAATCGCTATGAAATTCCTGAAGATGTGCAAATTCGTATTTTAGCAGATGTCGTTAGTCCCTTATGTGGTCATCAAGGTGCGACCTACACTTTTGGCAAGCAAAAAGGCCTAGATCCTACTATGTTTGAGACCGTAGATCAAGCGATCCAAGATTTTTATGAAAAAGTCTCCCCTGCAACATTGGAAATTAAAGGAGCAGGAGCTGGTGGAGGCCTTGCTGGTGGTTTGTGTGCCTTTGCTCAGGCAAGTATCGTGTCTGGAATTGATACCTGCTTGAACTTAATCAACTTTGATAAGAAAGTTGCAGATGCTGATTTAGTTATCGTTGGCGAAGGTAGACTGGACAGTCAAAGCTTTGCTGGGAAAGCGCCGATAGGCGTAGCAAAAAGAACCCCTGTCGGAGTTCCTGTCATTACTATTTGTGGTAGTCTTGCTGAAGATTTACCATCCCTACCATTTGAAAATATCCAAGCTGCCTTTTCTATTTTAGAGAAAAGCGAACCTTTGGAAGATAGTTTGAAAAATGCCAGTCTCTATTTGGAGCACACGGCTGCCAATATTGGGCGTTTATTAAGTCTGAGTAAGATTTAGCCAAACCATTTCTTCCAGATGGATGTTTTGGCAGGTTCTTCCTTTTTACCTTCCCAAAGTTTTGCAAAAGCAAGTCGAAGGTTCTTTTCTTCTACTTGAACTGGTGCATTGCTATGGATAATCAGACCAAAAGGAGAAGAAGTATGTTCTTCAGATACTATGGTGGCTTGACTATTGGTTTCTTTGGCTTCCTTCAAGTAGAAAACTTGCTTGTCAAATTCGATAGTTGGTGAAATCTTCACAAATAGTGGCTCAGCCTTTTCCTGAAGGTTCTCTAAAATAGATAAAAAGCCTTTTTCTAGCTGAAGGCTATTTGCCGTGTCAATATCTGCATATCCAAGAACTCTTTCTTCAAAGGTACCAAGATAGCGTCTTTGCTCATCAGGATTTAGTTTTGGCCCACCATGAGCTTTTTCAAGTAATTGTTTTGATAAATCTGTCATGAAAATAGTATATCATAAAAGTTAGAATAAAACAGACAAAAGAAAGCGATTACTTTATAAAGTTAAGGAAAATTTGCACAAAGATAACGTTTTTTCTTGAAAAAGGAGGGGTTTTAAGGTATTATAGAGGTGTAAAAAATTTAACTCATAAGGAGAGTAAAAAATGTCAATTATTACTGATGTTTACGCTCGCGAAGTCCTAGACTCACGCGGTAACCCAACACTTGAAGTAGAAGTTTACACTGAATCAGGTGCTTTCGGACGTGGTATGGTTCCATCAGGAGCTTCTACTGGTGAACACGAAGCAGTTGAACTTCGCGACGGTGACAAATCTCGTTACGGTGGTCTTGGTACACAAAAAGCTGTTGACAACGTAAACAACATCATTGCTGAAGCTATCATTGGCTACGATGTACGTGATCAACAAGCTATCGACCGTGCTATGATCGCTCTTGACGGTACTCCTAACAAAGGTAAATTGGGTGCAAACGCAATCCTTGGTGTGTCTATCGCTGTAGCTCGTGCTGCTGCTGACTACCTTGAAATCCCACTTTACAGCTACCTTGGTGGATTCAACACTAAAGTTCTTCCAACTCCAATGATGAATATCATCAACGGTGGTTCTCACTCTGACGCTCCAATCGCTTTCCAAGAATTCATGATCGTACCTGCTGGTGCGCCATCATTCAAAGAAGCTCTTCGTTGGGGTGCTGAAATCTTCCATGCTCTTAAGAAAATCCTTAAATCTCGTGGTTTGGAAACAGCCGTAGGTGACGAAGGTGGATTTGCTCCTCGTTTTGAAGGAACTGAAGACGGAGTTGAAACTATCCTTGCTGCTATCGAAGCTGCTGGATATGTTCCTGGTAAAGACGTATTTATCGGATTTGACTGTGCTTCATCAGAATTTTACGATAAAGAACGTAAAGTTTACGACTACACTAAATTTGAAGGTGAAGGAGCAGCTGTACGTACTGCTGCAGAACAAATCGACTACCTTGAAGAATTGGTAAACAAATACCCAATCATCACTATCGAAGATGGTATGGATGAAAATGACTGGGATGGTTGGAAAGCTCTTACTGAAC
This sequence comes from Streptococcus sp. 1453, assembly GCF_013276955.1. Classification (NCBI taxonomy): domain Bacteria; kingdom Bacillati; phylum Bacillota; class Bacilli; order Lactobacillales; family Streptococcaceae; genus Streptococcus; species Streptococcus sp. 1453. The sequence goes on along the minus strand of NZ_VMLZ01000003.1, from coordinate 148,777 downwards.
GTCTTGGTGGTAAAGTTCAATTGGTTGGTGACGACTTCTTCGTAACAAACACTTCTTACCTTGAAAAAGGTATTGCAGAAGGTGCTGCTAACTCAATCCTTATCAAAGTTAACCAAATCGGTACTCTTACTGAAACATTCGACGCTATCGAAATGGCGAAAGAAGCTGGTTACACTGCCGTTGTATCACACCGTTCAGGTGAAACTGAAGATTCAACAATCGCTGACATCGCAGTTGCAACTAACGCAGGACAAATCAAGACTGGTTCACTTTCACGTACAGACCGTATCGCTAAATACAACCAATTGCTTCGCATCGAAGATCAACTTGGTGAAGTAGCTGAATACCGTGGATTGAAATCATTCTACAACCTTAAAAAATAAAATAGTTCAGTGAACTATTTTATCCCGAACCATGAAATTCAAAAGTTCGGCCGTTGATTTAACAACGTTTCTAGCCCTTCGGAATTTATCCGAAGGGCTATTTTTGTATTTAGGGGGCAAAACTTTTTAAAAAATCTTTTTCATAACTTTATCCAGTACCTTGATTGCTTCATATTTCATGATCTTTGTGACGTGGGTGTAGATGGAAGTAGTGACTTCAGAGTCGGAATGACCAACCCTGCCCGTGATTATTTTTAAAGGAATTTTATTTTCTGCTAAGATGTTAATAGTTGTATGTCTGAAGATGTGAGGGGACAGATGTTTAGGAATTGGCTTTTTAAGGCGTTCGTTTGCTCGCTGGAGAAACTTGCTTAGAATTGAACTATGGATTGGCTTACCAGTGTTTGTAACAAAGATGCGGTCACTTTTATGCCAATTCTTATCGGTTGTTTCGCTTAGACGATTTAATTCAATCATTTTATCAAGTATTTCAATCTCTCTTTTTGTGAGGTGTGTCGTCCTGAAGCTGGCAAAAGTCTTAGTTCCATCATCGTCTGGAATGTATCGGTTGAATGTTGTGTGGATGTCTAATGTCTTGCTATCTTTGTGATATTTGTCTAGCGTAAGAGCAACCAATATCTTCAAACAATTGAGGAGGATAGAATTTTAATTAGTAACTGACTAGTCCTTGTGTTATCTTGCTATATCGTGCAGAAATATTTCTATGTATATGGTTCTAATACCTATATTTTTGACAATAATATAAGAAAATAGTATACTAAATAGACAATCATTGATTGTAGTGATAACGGTTAGGAGAAAATAGTGTTAAAACGTATTTTAAATATAGCATTAGCTTATGTAGGTGTTGTTATTGGTGCTGGATTATCTTCAGGCCAAGATTTAATGCAATACTTTGTTAGTTTTGGTAAATGGGGTATCATTGGAACGATTGTTCTTGGAATCATAAGTATTATTTTTGGTAAAATTATCATTACCTTAGGAAGCTATTTCCGTTCAAATGATCATTTTGAAGTTCTTTCCCAAATTGCCGGGCCTATTACTAATAAGATTCTTGATTTTGCTTTAATTGTTTCCTGCTTTGTAATTGGTTTTGTTATGATTGCTGGGGCTGGTTCAAACCTTAACCAACAATTTGGTTTGCCATTTTGGTTAGGAGGATTGATTTGTGCTATCTTGGTCATTATTGTCAGTTTTCTTAATTTTGAAAAGATTACCAGCGTTCTTGGGATATTTACTCCTTTGGTCTTTGTCATGATTATCATTATGGCAGTCCATACGTTCGTAGGGAAAAGTTTTGATTTTGAAGAATTAGAAGCAATCACAGCTACACTTTCTTCTCCGATGCCCAATGTCTGGGTTTCTTTACTAAATTATTTCGCACTAACTGTTATGACTGGTGTATCCATGGCATTTGTCTTAGGAGGTTCTGTCATGAGAATTGGTGTTGCGGAAAAAAGTGGTCTCTTAGGTGGACTTGTAGTTAGTTTGATTATTACCGTAGCAACTGGTATTTTATACGCCAACATAAAACTTGTTTCAACTGTTGATATTCCTATGTTAACAATTGCGGAGCAAATTCATCCTCTATTTTCTTTGCTGTATGCTCTAATTATATTTGGACTTATTTTTAATACAGCTTTCAGTTTATTTTATGCCTTGGCAAAACGTTTCTCTTCAAACAAACCTAAGCGCTTTTACCCTATTCTAATTGCTACGGTCGCTATAGGATATGGTTTATCTTTTATGGGATTTAAAGAATTAGTCTCCATTATGTATCCTCTTTTAGGTTATGTCGGTTGTCTAATGCTGGTCATTTTAGCAGTGGCATGGATAAAAGAAAGAGGAAACATCAAAGGGGAAAAATCTTTAAGACGAAAGATGATTCGATTGATAACCAAAAAATATGACGATGAACAAGAATATACTATTAGAGATAAAGCGACATTTCACCAACTAGGTGAAGATTCTATTATAGATACTAAAAGTATCAAAAGTGATATCAAGGATTTGGTTAAAGAACAGTTTGTTGATGATGATGCAAAACATGATGGAAGCGTCTTATCTTAAATGATAATAAAGTTGGAGAAAAATCTTAACAAACAGGAAAGCGCATCTTATCAAGTGCTCCAAACACTTGATAAGATGCCTTTTATTGTAATACTAGATACTTCAGATTCTCCTAAAATTAAGTTTTTGCTATGCTTAGCTGTGCCTGCCTCTGAAGTATTTTCATTTTCAGATTAGTAGACAATAAACATTAACTCGTCTATCTGCTAGTAGCTAGTCAGACAAAGACTGACTTATATATGGGGAAAATCTTCTTTCAAGTGAGTTTTATCTTTATCCGGAACTAGAAAATAGCAATAATATCTACGAACTATATTCCATCGTGTGGAGGAGAGAGACTAATTTGGATGATTAAGAATAACCTACTATTAAAAAATAGATCATTTTTTAATATGAGATAAAAACCGATATTAAAAGCAATTTATTTCTATTTTTTAACATTTCATTGTATAATAGCAATATACGCAAATGTCATGTGTCATCAGGTTAATACTCTTAGAAAATCTTTTTAAACCACGTCAGGCTAATATACAGACTCAAAACAGTGTTGTGAGTAGCCTACAGCTAGTTCCCTAGTTTACGCTTTGATTTTCATCGAGAATAACCTTTCTATTTCAATTTTAAGGAGAAAATACAGAGTGAAAAAAATAATGCTAATTATCAATCCAACTTCTGGAGGAGAAAAAGCTTTAGATTACAAAGAGAAGCTGGAGAATAAAGCAAGAGAGTATTTTGATGATGTGGAAACTAAAATTACTCAAAAAGCCAAAGATGCTACAAATTTCGCAGAAGAAGCTGCTAGAGAAAGATATGAATCAATTCTAGTTTTTGGTGGAGATGGTACAGTCAATGAAGTTATTTCAGGGATTGCTGAAAGGGACTATATTCCTAAACTGGGAATTATACCAGGTGGTACTGGTAACCTGATTACAAAACTTTTAGAAATCAATCAAGATATTGACGGAGCTATTGAAGAACTAGATTTCAATTTAACTGATAAGATTGATATCGGAAAAGCAAATGGTCACTATTTTGGATATATCTTTAGTATCGGGTCTCTCCCTGAAGCCATTCATAATGTTGAAATTGAAGATAAAACGAAATTTGGTATCTTGGCCTATGCAGTTAATACCATGAAGTCTGTCATGACAGATCAAGTCTTTAACATTAAAGTCGAAACTGAAAATGGAAATTACCTTGGGGAAGCAAGTCATGTTTTAGTACTTCTAACAAATTATTTTGCAGATAAAAAAATCTTTGAAGAAAACAAGGATGGATATGCAAATATTCTCATTTTGAAAGATGCTTCTATATTCTCTAAATTATCTTTGATTCCGGATTTGTTAAAAGGAGATCTTGTAGAGAATGAAAATATTGAATATATAAAGGCACGTACTATTAAAATTTCTTCTGATATCGAATTAGAGTCGGATGTCGATGGTGATAAATCAGATAATCTACCAGTCGACATCAAGGTACTAGGACAACACATTGAAGTCTACTCTGGACCTAAGGAACAATCATAAAACTCAAAGCCTTGTTACCGAGGCTTTTTTATTATGTGATTTTCAGTAGCCAGATTTATTCTATCTAATACAAGTAAAATTAAGTATTTAAGATCTAGCAGATTTAGCATATGATGAATAAAAGAAAGGATGGCCTAAATATTTTAACAGATTTACGAGGCTAATCATGGTATAATAAAAGGTAATGAAAAATTCCAACGAGGCAGAGATGAAATTACTTTATACTGATATTCGGACTTCTTTGACTGAGGTTCTAACCAGAGAGGCGGATGAGCTAGTTGCTGCTGGTAAGCGGGTTTTCTACATCGCCCCCAACTCTCTTTCTTTTGAAAAGGAACGTGCCGTGCTGGAATGCTTGTCCCAGCAGGCTTCTTTTGCGATTACCGTCACGCGTTTTGCTCAAATGGCTCGTTACCTGATTTTGAATGATTTGCCTGCCAAGACCAGTCTTGATGATATTGGTCTTGGGATGGTCTTTTATAAGTGTCTTGCGGCACTCGATCCCAAGGATTTACGTGTTTATGGTGCGATTAAGCAGGATCCTCAATTTATCCAGCAGTTGATTGAGCTTTACCACGAGATGACCAAAGCTCAGATGAGTTTTTTGGACTTGGAAAACTTGACTGATGAGGATAAGCGAGCGGATTTGCTCTTGATTTTTGAGAAAGTAACGGCTTATCTCAATCAAGGCCAGTTGGCTCAAGGAAGTCAGTTGTCCCATTTGATTGAAGCTATTGAGAATGACAAAGTTAGTAGTGATTTTACTCAAATCGCCTTGGTTATTGATGGCTTTACTCGTTTTTCTGCTGAGGAAGAGCGAATTGTGGACCTACTTCATGGCAAGGGTGTTGAGATTATCATTGGAGCCTATGCTAGTAAGAAATCTTATACCAGTCCTTTTAGCGAGGGGAATCTCTATCAAGCCAGTGTGGAGTTTCTCCATCATCTAGCCTCTAAATACCAAACACCTGCTCAGGATTGTTCTCAAACGCATGAGCAGATGGATAGTTTTGATAAGGCCTCTCGTTTATTGGAATCGTCCTATGACTTTTCAGAATTAACATTGGATGTCGATGAGAAGGACCGTGACAACTTACAAATCTGGTCTTGCTTGACGCAAAAAGAAGAGTTGGAATTGGTAGCCCGTAGTATTCGTCAGAAATTACATGAAAATGCAGACCTGAGTTACAAGCATTTTCGTATTCTCTTGGGGGATGTAGCTTCTTACCAATTATCTCTTAAAACCATTTTTGACCAGTATCAGATTCCTTTCTATCTTGGTAGAAGCGAATCCATGGCTCATCATCCCTTGACACAGTTTGTCGAGTCTATTTTGGCTTTAAAACGCTATCGTTTCCGTCAGGAAGATTTGATAAACCTTCTCAGAACAGGTTTGTATACCGACCTCAGTCAGGCTGATATTGACTCATTTGAGCAATATATCCGTTATCTTGGTATCAATGGCTTGCCAGCCTTTCAGCAAACCTTCACCAAATCCCACCACGGAAAATTTGATTTAGGACGTTTGAATGCTCTTCGTCTGCGTATTTTAACCCCTCTTGAGACTCTTTTTGCCAGCCGAAAACAAAAGTCTGAAAATCTCTTGCAAAAGTGGAATGTCTTTCTAAAAGAAGGAGCAGTAACTAAGCAGTTACAAGATTTAACAGCTACCATGAAAGCCCTAGAGCAGGAAAGACAGGCCGAAGTTTGGAAGGCATTCTGCCATGTTTTAGAACAATTTGCGACCGTTTTTGCTGATTCACAGGTTAGTCTAGAGGACTTCCTAGCCTTGCTCCATTCTGGAATGAGTCTATCTCAATACCGTACTATTCCAGCGACAGTGGGCACCGTTCTGGTGCAGAGTTACGATTTGATTGCGCCCTTAACAGCTGACTTTGTCTATGCCATTGGTCTGACTCAGGATAATTTGCCAAAAATTGCTCAAAACACCAGTCTTTTGACAGACGAAGAAAGACAAAATTTAAACCAAACGACTGAAGAGGGAGCGCAATTGCTGATTGCCAGCAGTGAAAATCTCAAGAAAAATCGCTACACTACGCTTTCCTTGGTCAATTCTGCTCGTAAGCAGTTGGTCTTGTCGGCTCCAAGCCTTTTTAATGAAAGTGAAAGCAAGGAATCAGCTTATCTTCAAGAGCTGGTTCATTTTGGATTTAGGCGGAGAGAGAGGAGGATGAATCACAAGGGGCTGTCTAAGGAGGATATGGGTTCCTATCACAGTCTTTTGTCTAGTCTGGTTGCCTATCACCAGCAGGGCGAGATGAGTGAGACGGAGCAAGATTTGACATTTATTAAGGTTCTGGCGCGTGTCATGGGTAAAAAACTAGACCAGCAAGGTCTGGAAAATCCAGCCCTCCCAACCAGTCCAAGTAGCAAGCAGTTAGCTAAGGACACCTTACAAGCTCTCTATCCATCTGACAAGGAATTTTACCTGTCTACCTCTGGTTTGACGGAGTTTTACCGAAACCAATACAGTTATTTCCTCCGTTATGTTTTAGGCTTGCAGGAAGAATTGCGCCTGCGTCCAGATGCCCGTAGTCACGGGAATTTTTTGCACCGCATTTTTGAACGTGCCTTGCAGTTGCCTGACGAAGATTCTTTTGACCAACGTTTAGAACAAGCTATTCAAGAAACCAGTCAAGAGCGGGAATTTGAGGCTATTTATCAGGAAAGTTTGGAAGCCCAGTTTACCAAGGAAGTTTTGCTTGATGTTGCACGGACAACTGGACATATTCTCCGACACAATCCAGCCATCGAAACCATCAAAGAGGAAGCGAATTTCGGTGGGAAAGAGCAAGCCTTTATTCAATTGGACAATGGACGCAGTGTCTTTGTACGAGGTAAGGTTGACCGGATTGATCGTTTGAAAGCTGATGGAGCGATTGGAGTGGTAGACTACAAGTCGAGTTTAACTCAGTTCCAGTTTCCTCATTTCTTTAATGGGCTTAATTCTCAGTTGCCAACCTATTTAGCTGCCTTAAAAAGAGAAGGGGAGCAGAACTTTTTTGGTGCTATGTACTTGGAAATGGCTGAGCCCGTCCAATCTCTGATGGCCGTTAAAAGTCTGGCAGGTGCAGTAGTAGAAGCTAGCAAGTCAATGAAATACCAAGGACTCTTTTTAGAAAAAGAAAGCAGTCATTTGGGCGAATTTTACAATAAAAACAAGGCCAATCAGCTGACGGATGAGGAATTCCAGCTCCTGCTGGACTACAATGCCCATCTTTACAAGAAAGCAGCTGAGAAGATTTTAGCAGGTCAGTTCGCCATTAACCCTTATACTGAAAATGGCAGAAGTATTGCCCCATACGTCCAGCAACATCAAGCCATCACAGGATTTGAAGCCAATTACCACTTGGGCCAAGCCCGTTTTCTAGAAAAGTTGGACTTAACTGATGGCAAGCGTCTTGTCGGAGAAAAACTCAAGCAAGCTTGGTTTGAAAAAATAAGAGAGGAGTTGAATCGATGAAGCCTATTCCCTTTTTAACTGAGAAGGAAATTCAAAAACTGCAAGAAGCAGAAGCGCATTCGAGCAAGGAACAAAAGAAAACTGCCGAGCAAATTGAAGCCATCTACACTTCTGGTCAAAATATCCTTGTTTCAGCGTCGGCTGGTTCTGGGAAGACCTTTGTCATGGCCGAGCGCATTCTGGATCAATTGGCGCGTGGTGTCGAAATTTCTCAACTCTTTATCTCAACCTTTACCGTTAAGGCTGCCACAGAGCTTAAGGAACGTTTGGAGAAAAAAATCAGCCAACAAATCCAAGAAACGGATGATGTCGAGCTCAAACAACACTTGGGTCGCCAGTTGGCAGACCTACCCAATGCTGCCATCGGAACCATGGACTCTTTCACACAAAAATTCCTTGGTAAACATGGCTATCTGCTTGACATTGCGCCTAATTTCCGTATTTTACAAAACCAAAGCGAGCAACTTCTTCTAAAAAACGAAGTCTTTCATGAGGTATTTGAAGCCCATTACCAAAGCAAACAGAAAGAGAAGTTTAGTCATTTGCTGAAAAACTTTGCTGGACGTGGAAAAGATGAACGGGGGCTACGCCAGCAAGTCTATAAAATTTATGACTTCCTCCAATCCACCAGTAATCCGCAAAAGTGGCTGAGTGAATCTTTCCTCAAAGGCTTTGAAAAAGCTGATTTTAGCAGTGAAAAAGAAAAACTGACCACACAAATCCAGCAAGCCCTTTGGGATTTGAAAAGCTTTTTCCGTTATCATCTGGATAATGATGCCAAGGAATTTGCAAAGGCTGCTTATTTAGAAAATATCCAGTTAGTTCTGGATGAAATTGGCTCCCTAAATCAGGAGTCCGATGGTCAGGCTTATCAGGCAGTACTTGCGCGTGTTGTCGCAATCTCTAAAGAGAAAAATGGTCGAGCTCTGACGAATGCCAGTCGTAAGGCTGATTTGAAGCCACTGGCTGATGCCTACAACGAAGAGAGAAAGATCCAGTTTGCTGAACTGGGACAACTAGCAGACCAGTTAACGATTCTTGACTATCAAGAACGTTATCATGGAGATACATGGGAACTAGCTAAGACTTTCCAAACCTTCATGGGTGATTTTGTAGAAGCTTATCGTCAGCGTAAACGTCAGGAAAATGCCTTTGAATTCGCTGATATTAGCCATTACACCATTGAGATTTTAGAGAATTTCCCGCAAGTTCGTGAGGCTTATCAGGAGCGTTTCCACGAAGTCATGGTCGATGAGTATCAGGATACCAACCACATTCAAGAACGGATGCTGGAATTGCTGTCGAATGGTCACAATCGCTTTATGGTGGGAGATATCAAGCAATCTATCTATCGTTTCCGTCAGGCAGATCCGCAGATTTTCAATGAGAAATTCCAACGCTATGCGCAAAATCCCCAAGAAGGCAAGCTCATTCTCCTCAAGGAAAATTTCCGAAGTAGTTCAGAAGTGCTGTCAGCAACCAATGATGTCTTTGAACGTCTCATGGACCAAGAGGTCGGCGAAATCAACTATGATAACATGCACCAGCTTGTTTTTGCCAATACCAAACTGACTCCTAATCCAGAAAACAAAGCAGAATTGCTCCTCTACGATAAGGACGACTCAAATGAGGAAGAAGAGAGTCAAACAGAAACGAAACTAACAGGCGAAATGCGCTTAGTTATCAAGGAAATCCTTAAACTTCATCAGGAACAAGGTGTTGCCTTTAAAGAAATCGCCCTTCTGACCTCCAGCCGCAGTCGTAATGACCAGATTCTTCTCGCCCTGTCTGAGTACGGGATTCCTGTCAAAACTGACGGAGAGCAAAACAATTACCTCCAATCCCTAGAAGTACAAGTCATGCTGGACACCCTTCGTGTTATTCACAATCCCCTGCAAGACTATGCCTTGGTTGCCCTTATGAAGTCTCCTATGTTTAGCTTTGATGAAGACGAGTTAGCACGTTTGTCCCTTCAGAAAGCAGAGGATAAAGTCCAAGAAAATCTCTATGAAAAACTGGTCAATGCACAAAAAATGGTAACAAGCCAGAAAAACTTGATTCACACCGCTCTAGCTGAGAAACTAAACCAATTCATGGATATATTGGCTTCTTGGCGACTGTATTCCAAAACCCACTCCCTCTATGACTTGATTTGGAAGATTTACAACGACCGTTTTTATTATGATTATGTGGGAGCTTTGCCAAATGGGCCTGCTAGACAGACCAATCTCTATGCCCTAGCACTGCGTGCTGATCAATTTGAAAAGAGCAATTTCAAGGGCTTGTCGCGTTTTATTGGTATGATTGACCAGGTTTTAGAAGCCCAGCACGATTTGGCAAGCGTGGCCGTCGCACCGCCAAAAGATGCAGTAGAGCTCATGACCATCCACAAGAGTAAAGGGCTGGAGTTTCCTTACGTCTTTATTCTCAATATGGATCAAGATTTCAACAAGCAAGACAGCATGTCAGAGGTCATTCTCAGCCGTAAAAATGGACTTGGTGTCAAATATATTGCCAAAATGGGGACAGGAGCAGTGGAAGAACACTATCCTAAAACCATCAAACTCTCCATTCCTAGCCTGACCTATAGACAGAACGAAGAAGAATTACAGCTGGCAAGCTATTCTGAGCAAATGCGTCTGCTGTATGTTGCCATGACGAGGGCTGAGAAAAAGCTCTATCTTGTCGGCAAGGGTTCTCGCGAAAAGTTGGAAGCCAAGGAATATCCAGCAGCTAAAAATGGAAAACTAATTAGCAATACTAGACTGCAAGCACGGAATTTCCAAGATTGGCTTTGGGCTATCAGTAAAGTGTTTACTAAGGACAAACTCAACTTTAGTTATCGTTTTGTTGGAGAAGAACAGTTGACCAGAGAAGCTATCGGAGAGTTAGAAAACAAGAGTCCTCTACAAGATAGCTCCCAAGCAGACAATCGCCAGTCTGAAACCATTAAAGAAGCCCTTGAAATGCTGAAAGAGGTGGAAGTTTATAATAGTATTCACCGCGCAGCCATTGAACTTCCTAGTGTTCAAACCCCAAGTCAAATCAAGAAATTCTACGAACCAGTTATGGATATGGAGGGTGTCGAGATTGCAGGTCAAGGCCAGTCAGTAGACAAGAAAATTAGCTTTGATTTACCAGATTTTTCAACTAAAGAAAAGGTAACAGGAGCTGAGATTGGTAGTGCTACCCACGAACTCATGCAGAGAATGGACCTCAGTCAGCGACCAACGCTTGCTAGTCTGACAGAAACTCTCAAACAAGTTCAAACCAGCCCAGCTGTCAGAGACAAGATCAATCTTGCTAAAATTCTTGCATTCTTTGACACAGCGCTCGGTCAGGAAATTCTCGCTAATACCAACCATCTCTACCGCGAGCAACCTTTCTCCATGCTCAAACGAGATCAAAAGAGTAACGAAAACTTTGTTGTCCGTGGTATCCTTGATGGCTATCTGCTTTACGAGGACAGAATCGTTCTGTTCGACTATAAGACAGACCGCTATGATGAACCAAGTCAACTCGTAGACCGTTATCGTGGTCAGTTAGCGCTATACGGAGAAGCTCTATCTCGAGCCTATTCGATTGAAAATATTGAAAAATATTTGATTTTACTCGGTAAAGACGAGGTTCAAGTTGTAAAAGTATAATCTAGAAAGGAGACCTCATGACACTTCCAGTTAGAAAATCCCTACATGATGCGGTTTTACAGGCTTCAAAAGCGGATACTTGGGAACAAGCTACCAAGGAATGGAATGAAGTTTCCTTGATTTTTAACGGTATCGGCCGTAGCAATTGTGTCTGTGGAAATGCCATCAAGTACGCCTACGAACTCTTTAACGGTGTCACAGGTCAACGCCTCTTTCCAATTGGTAGCGACTGTGTTCGTCATTTTCATCGATTGTCCCTTGACCAGCAACTGGAAGAGGAAGAAAAACTGCTCAGAAAGGTTGAAAATCTGACAAGAAAAGCCCATAAAAAAGAGAAAATCAAGGTCAATAAAAGTGACTTTGACGAGCGACTTCTAAAGTGGCTCTGGGAAAAAGGTGTTTTTAAACCCAATCGTGGCAATCAGTTCTCCCCTGATAGAGACTACCAGCTCTTCCTAGAAGTCTTTCAAGGAGGAAGTTGGACCAAGGCGGAGCCAAAGAAAAAGGCTCGGATGGAAGAAGTGCTTGAAAAGTGTATCAAACCCTTTTTACTTGGAAAACCAGATGAGCAACTCTATCTTGTCAAGTTAGGCAAGGAGAAAATTGATTACGAACAAGAACTCCGTATCCAGGCAGAGAAAGAGCGCAAGAAAAGAGATAAAATCGCCAAGCAATATGCAGATAATCTGGTTCTAGCTATGGGCCCAGCAGAGCGGGCTTATCAAGATTACTTTGGTTTTACAGAGACACTGACTCAAGAAGAACGAAAGTGGGAGAAAATTCTTTTTGGTAAAAATCGGACAGAACGGGCTATCAAGGCCAAGCAATATCAAAAAGAGCTGGAAAAAGACCAACGAATTGCCAGTCAGGATCCAATTGAAAGAAAGCAGAAGCAGACCTGGCTCCTCAATTCCTATTTTCGTGAGCTCCCTGAAGAAAAAGCACGATTTTCTCGGCTCTTATTAGAATATCGAAAGAGTGGAGAAGTGCCATTTTCAACCGAATATCTGTCAGATCATCTGCTCGACTTTTTCTATACAATGAAAGCCTTTGAGTTTGAAATCGCACCAGAACAAGTTCGAGATTTTCTAAAAGAAAGCCTTCAGGCAGAGCATCTATCCTCAGCACAAGAAAGCTGGATAGAAGGAATTCTCCTCAACTGCATCAAACCATTTTTAGAACGATTAGTGATATGAGTAACACCTACCGTGGAAATTTCATGGTAGGTGTTATTGTATCCCCAAAATAATATAAAACAAAGTATGAAAGCGCATCTCATTTTTAAGACTTTTCGGTAAATAAAGAGTATAATTAAGGTATACTGCCTTTTTTATAGATAATAAAGGTCTTTGTAACATTTATAAATTGTATTTCAAGGAGGAATCATGGGAAAGTATTTTGGTGAAAAACAAGAACGTTTTTCATTTAGAAAATTATCAGTAGGACTTGTATCTGCAACGATTTCAAGTTTATTTTTTATGTCTGTATTAGCTAGTTCATCTGTGAATGCTCAAGAAACTTCAGGAATTCACTATAAATATGTGACAGAGTCAGAGCTATCATCAGATGAGAAGAAGCAGCTTGTCTATGATATTCCGACATACATGGAGAATGATGATGAGACTTATTATCTTGTTTATAAGTTAAATTCTCAAAATCAACTGGCGGAATTGCCAAATACTGGAAGCAAGAATGAGGTGCAAGCCTTAGTTGCTGGTGCTAGCTTAGCGGCTCTGGGGATTTTAATTTTTGCTGTTTCCAAGAAAAAAGTTAAGAATAAAACGGTATTACATTTAGTATTGGTTGCAGGAATAGGAAACGGTGTTCTTGTATCGGCTCATGCTTTAGAAAATCATCTTTTGCTAAATTACAATACGGACTATGAATTGACCTCTGGAGAAAAATTACCTCTTCCTAAAGAGATTTCAGGTTACACTTATATTGGATATATCAAAGAGGGGAAAACTACTTCTGATTCTGAAGTAAGTAATCAAAAGAGTTCAGTTGCCACTCCTACAAAACAACAAAAGGTGGATTATAATGTTACACCGAATTTTGTAGAGAATCCATCAACAGTACAAGCTATTCAGGAACAAACACCTGTTTCTTCAACTAAGCCGACAGAAGTTCAAGTAGTGGAAAAAACTCTCTCTACAGAATTAACCGATCCAACAAAAGAAGAGAAACAATCTTCAAATTCTCAATCACAATTAGCAGAACATAAGAATCTAGAGACGAAGAAAGAGGAGAAGAATTCTCCAAAGGAAAAGACTGGGGTAAATACATTAAATCCACAGGATGAAGTTTTATCAGGTCAGTTGAACAAACCGGAACTCTTATATCGTGAGGAAACTATAGAAACAAAAATAGATTTTCAAGAAGAAATTCAAGAAAATCCTGATTTAGCAGAAGGAACTGTAAGAGTCAAACAAGAAGGTAAATTAGGTAAGAAAGTTGAAGTCGTCAGAATATTCTCTGTAAACAAGGAAGAAGTTTCGCGAGAAATTGTTTCAACTTCAACGACTGCGCCTGTTTCAAGAATAGTCGAAAAAGGTACTAAAAAAACTCAAGTTATAACGGAACAACCTGAGACTGGTGTAGAACATAAGGACGTACAGTCTGGAGCTATTGTTGAACCCGCAATTCAGCCTGAACTACCAGCAGCTGTAGTAACCGACAAAGGTGAACCTGCAATCCAACCAGCGTTACCGGAAGCTATTATAACTGAAAAAGGCGAACCGGAAGTTCAACCAGCGTTACCCGAAGTTGTAGTAAGCGATAAAGGCGAACCAGCAGTCCAACCAGAGCTACCGGAAGCGGTTGTGACTGACGAAGATGAGACTGAGGTTCAACCAGAGTCGCCAGATACTGTGGTAAGTGATAAAGGAGAACCTGAACAGGTAGCACCGCTTCCAGAATATACAGGAGTGCAGGCTGGAGCTGTAGTTGAACCAGAACAAGTGGCTCCACTACCAGAATACACAGGTCCACAGGCTGGAGCGATAGTCGAGCCAGAGAAAGTAGAAGCACCGAAGGAATACACAGGAGTGCAGGCTGGAGCGATAGTCGAACCAGAAAAAGTAGAACCATCAAAAGAATATACAGGTGTACAAGCTGGAGCTATTGTTGAACCGGAGCAGGTAGCCCCCCTACCAGAATATACAGGCGTACAAGCTGGTGCATTAGTAGAACCAGAAAAGGTAGATCCACTTCCTGAATACAAGGGGAATATTGAGCAACTAAAACCTGAAACTCCGGTTGAGAAACCAAAAGAAACTGATCCAGAGAAAACACTTGAATTAAGAAATGTTTCTGATGTTGAATTGTATAGCCATCAAACAAACGGAACTTATAAACAGCATGTATCTTTGAATCAGATCCCAAGTAATCCAGATACTTACTTTGTAAAGGTAAAATCTTCTACGTTTAAAGATGTTTATCTCCCGGTAAAATCTATATATGAAGAGTTGAAAGATGGGCGTACATTTTATAAAATTACAGCTGGAGTTGATAAACTCCAGCAAGAGATAGACCATAAATATGTTGACAATTTCAGTTTCTATTTAGCTAAGAAGACTACAGAGGAAACGACAAACTTTACTTCCTTTGGTAATCTAGTTCATGCCATCAACCAAAATCTTGGTGGAACATATTATCTATCAGCCAGCTTGAATGCTAACGAAGTGGAACTGGATCCTGATGCGAAGTCTTATATTACAGGCACCTTTACTGGTAGGTTGATTGGGGAAAAAGATGGCAAAAATTATGCTATCTATAATTTGAAAAAACCTTTATTTAACAATTTAAGTAATGCTACAGTAGAAAAATTAAGTCTGAAAAATGTTGCTATTTCAGGAAAGAATGATATTGGTTCATTGGCAAATGAAGCTACAAATGGTACAAAGATTAATCAAGTTCATGTTAATGGTATATTAGCAGGGGAACGTGGTATTGGTGGCTTGCTTGCCAAGGCTGAACAATCAAGTATCTCTGATAGCAGTTTCAAGGGAAGGATTATTAATACCTATGAAACAACTACTCCATATAATATCGGTGGTTTGGTTGGACATTTGACAGGAAAAAACGCGTCCATTGCTAAATCTAAAGCTACAATAGCTATTTCATCAAATGCAAATCAATCGGATCAGACTGTCGGTGGCCTTGTGGGACTTGTGGACAATAATGCACATATCCGTAATAGCTATGCTGAGGGAGATATCAATAATGTCAAACAGTTTGGAGAAGTCGCTGGGGTAGCAGGTTACTTGTGGGATAGACGCTCAAATGATGAAAAACATGCTGGTGAATTGACCGATGTTCTCAGCGATGTCAATGTAACCAACGGGAATGCCATCACTGCTTACCACTATAACAATATGAAGGTGACAGCTACATTTAGCAATAAAGCTAATAGAGTTATCAAAGTTGCCTTGGAGAATGATGAAGTTGTCAGCAAGGAATCTTTTGAAGAAAGAGGAATGATGTTAGATGCTTCTCAAGTGGCAAGCAAGAAAGCAGAAATCAATCCTCTAACCCCACCAACAGTGGAGCCTCTTTCAACAAGTGGCAATAAAGAAAGTGATTTTTCTAAGGTGGCAAATTATCAAGATAAACGCGCCTTGGCTTATAAGAATATTGAAAAATTATTACCTTTCTATAATAAGGAAACCATCGTAAAATATGGAAATCTAGTAAATGAGAACAGTTTGTTATTTAAAAAAGAACTTTTATCTGCTGTCATGATGAAGGATGACCAAGTAATCACAGATATTATTTCATATAAATATAATGCAAACAAACTCTTGCTTCACTATAATGATTATTCATCTGAGAAATTTGATATCAAGTATCAGGATGATTTTGCCAATCTAGCAGAATATAATCTAGCAGATACGGGCCTTCTCTACACTCCAAACCAATTCTTGTATAACCAAACCTCTATCATCAATCAAGTTTTACCTGAATTACAGCAAGTTGCCTACAATTCAGAAGCTATCAGAAAGACACTTGGTATTTCTTCGAAAGTTAAGTTAACCGAGCTATATCTAGAAGACCAGTTTGCTAAAACGAAGGATCATCTAGAAGAAAGTCTAAAAAAACTATTGTCTGCGGATGCTGCTCTAGCGGGAGACAATCAAGTAATGATAGGTTATATTGTAGATAAAATCAAGCGTAACAAGGAAGCCTTGCTACTTAGTATGAGCTACCTAGAACGCTGGTATAACTTTAGTTATGATAAAGTGGGTGCAAAAGACCTTGTAATGTACCATCTAGATTTCTTTGGCAAAGGAAATTCTTCTCCGTTAGATACCTTGATTGAGTTAGGTAAATCAGGATTTAATAATCTTCTTGCCAAGAACAACGTTGATACTTATGCTATTAGTTTAGCTAGCCATCATGGAACGAAAGATTTGTTTAGCACGCTTAAAAATTATCGAAAAGTCTTTCTACCAAACACGACTAATAATGACTGGTTTAAATCACAGACAAAAGCCTTAATCGTTGAAGAAAAATCTAATATTCCAGAAGTGAAGGCTAATCAGGAAAAAGCTGGCAGCAAGTACTCTATCGGTGTCTATGATCGAATCACTAGCGACAGTTGGAAATACCGTAACATGGTACTGCCTCTACTAACCTTGCCAGAAAGATCAGTATTTGTCATTTCAACTATCTCTAGTCTAGGTTTTGGTGCTTATGATCGCTATCGTAATAAAGAACATCAAGCAAGTGGTGATCTGAATAGTTTTGTTGAAAAGAGTGCTCACGAAACAGCAGAGCGTCAACGAGATCACTATGATTATTGGTATCGTATTCTAGATAAGGAAGGGCGTGAGAAGCTTTACCGAAATATCTTGCTTTATGATGCCTATAAATTTGGAACTGATAATACTGAAGGAAAGGCTACAGAAGTAGCAGATTTTGATAATCCAAATCCTGCAATGAAACATTTCTTTGGACCTGTTGGAAATAAGGTTGGACATAATGGACACGGTGCTTATGCTACAGGGGATGCCGTTTATTATATGGGTTATCGTATGTTGGATAAGGATGGAGCTATCACTTATACACATGAAATGACGCATGACTCAGATCAGGACATCTATCTTGGTGGCTATGGTCGAAGAAGTGGCTTGGGACCAGAGTTCTTTGCCAAAGGCTTATTACAAGCACCAGACCATCCAGATGATGCGACAATCACCATCAACTCGATCTTGAAACATTTAAAATCGGATAGTAAAGAAGGAGAACGATTACAAATACTTGATCCAACTACAAGATTTAAAGACGCGACAGATCTTCAAAAATATGTACACAACATGTTTGATGTTGTTTATATGTTGGAATATCTTGAAGGAAATTCAATTCTTAAATTGGATACGAATCAAAAACAACAACTTCTTAGAAAAGTTACAAATGAGTATCATCCAGATCCAGATGGAAATAGTGTCTATGCAACAAATGTAGTTAAAGATTTGGCATATGCAGAAGCTGAAAAATTACATTCATTTAATGATTTGATTGAGAATAATATTATTTCGTCTAGGGAATATGCGTCAGGCAAATACGAAAGAAATGGCTACTTCACTATTAAATTATTTGCGCCGATTTATGCAGCATTAAGTAGTGATATAGGAACACCTGGCGACTTGATGGGACGTCGTATGGCCTATGAACTATTGGCTGCAAAAGGCTTTAAAGATGGTATGGTGCCATATATTTCAAATCAATTTGAACCCGATGCTAGGGCAAATAATAAAACGATTACCTCATATGGTAAGACCAAAGGATTAGTAACAGATACATTAGTACTTCAGAAATTATTTAATGGTCAATACCACACTTGGAGTGATTTTAAAAAGGCTATGTATGCAGAGCGTCAAACTAAGTTCAATAAATTGAACAAAGTTACCTTTAAGGATACAAGTAAATCGTGGACAAGCTTTGCAACAAAAACCACAAGTAGTATAGATGAGTTGCAGAAACTAATGAATGAAGCTGTCCGTAAAGATGCAGAAGGTACTCATTGGGATAACTATAATCCAGAGACTGATAGTGCGGTTCATAAGTTGAAGAGAGCAATCTTTAAAGCTTATCTTGACCAAACTGATGATTTTAGAAGTTCAATTTTTGAAAATAAAAAATAGTGTTTACTATTAGGAAATAAAATTAAAGAAGGTGATTACGCTTGTCATTATTTAAAAAAGAACGATTTTCAATCCGAAAAATCTGTGGGATTGTTGGTTCTGTTTTACTCGGAAGTATCTTGGTTGCACCGTCAATCATTCATGCTTCTACCTATCATTACATTGAAAAAAGCTCTCTTACACAAGAAGAACAAACAAAGATTCAGGCAGGAATTCCTACTGATAATGAGAAAATTTATGCTCTTATTTATCAGCAGGAAACTCTTCCTGCAACAGGTTCATCGACTTCTGTACTTACAACTTTAGGACTATTAGCTGTTGGTAGTTTCGTTCTTTTGGTTCATAAAAAGAAAAAAGTTGCTAGTCTGTTCTTAGTTACTACGATTGGACTGATCAGTCTTTCTAGCATGCAAGCACTCGATATAAGCAATCCTTTGAAAGTTCCAAGTAATGAAGGAGTAGTTCAAATTGCTGGATATCGTTATATTGGATACTTACCCCTTGATGATGCAATTTCAGAAATTCAACATAAGGATGAGGGGACAAAGGATATTCTAGCGCCAGATAAAACGATGATTCGTTCTATTCAAAGCGAAATAAACACATCATTTACTCAGTCAGAAAAGTCTGAAATTCAGGAAAGTGTCCCTAATGAAGCGCCTAAGTCTGAGAAGCTAGAATATACAGCCCAAATTAGTGGTAATCTAGTTGAGCCTGAAGTTCATGAAAAATCAGAATATACAGCACCAGTAGGCACAGTCACAAACGAAGCTCCTAAAGTAGAGAAAACTGAGTACACAGCTCCTGTAGGTACAGTTCCAGATGAAGCGCCTAAAACTGAGAAACCAGAATATACTGAACCTGTAGGTGCAACAGGAGTGGATGAAAAAGGAAACTTACTTGAGCCACCTGTTAGCGAAAAGCCAGAATACACTGAGCCAGTAGGTACAACAGGAGTGGATGAAAAAGGAAACTTGATTGAACCACCTGTTAGCGAAAAGCCAGAATATACTGAGCCAGTAGGTACAACAGGAGTGGATGAAAAAGGAAACTTGATTGAACCACCTGTTAGCGAAAAGCCAGAATATACTGAGCCAGTAGGTGCAACAGGAGTAGATGAAAAAGGAAACTTGATTGAGCCACCTGTTAACGACATTCCAGAGTATACTGAACCAATATCTACAGTTTCGGAAGTTGCATCAGAAAGAGAAGAGTTGCCTTCTTTACATACCGATATTCGGACAGAGACTATTCCTAAAACCACTATAGAAGAATCTGATCCTACCAAATTTATAGACGATGATTCTATTAAACAAGTTGGTGAGGATGGCGAACGTCAAATTGTTACTAGCTATGAAGAGTTACATGGCAAAAAAATTAGTGACCCAGTTGAAACAGTAACAATTTTAAAAGAAATGAAGCCTGAGATTCTTGTAAAAGGTACAAAAGAAAAGCCTAAAGAAAAAACGGCTCCTGTTTTGACTTTGGAGCGAACAGATACAAATGTATTAGACCGCTCCGCAAATCTTTCTTATCATTTGGTTAATACAGATGGAGTCAAGATCAATAAAATTACTGCGACAATTAAAGGTGGAAATGAAATTGTCAAAACAGTAGATTTAACTTCAGAGCAGTTAGATAAGCAGGTAGAAGATTTAAAATTCTACAAGGACTATAAGATAGAAACCACTATGACCTATGACCGTGGTAAGGGAGAAGAGACTGCAACATTAGAAGAGAAACCACTTCGCTTGGATTTGAAAAAAGTTGAGTTGAAAGATATTGCAAACACCAGTCTCGTACAAGTAAACGAAAGCGGTGTCGAAAGCGATAGTAATCATTTAACTTCTCTTCCAAGTGATGTTAACAACTATTACTTAAAAGTAACCTCAAGAGAAAACAAAGTGACTCGTTTAGCAATTGATAAGATTGAAGAGGTCATTGAAGAAGGTAAGCAGCTTTACAAGGTAACGGCAAAAGCACCTGACTTAGTTCAACGTGATAAAGACGGTAAGTTAAGAGACATTTACACTTATTATCTTGAAAAACCGAGGGCTACCGAGGATAAGGTTTATTACAACTTCCATGATTTAGCAAAAGATATGCAAGCAAATCCTACCGGTGAGTTTAAACTTGGTGCAGATTTGAATGCAGTTAACGTTAAGCCAGCAGGTAAAGCTTATGTTATGGCTAAGTTTAGAGGTACTTTATCAAGTGTAGAGAACCATCAGTACACGATTCATAACTTAGAAAGACCTTTGTTTAATGAGGCTGAAGGTGCTACACTCAAAAACTTTAACTTAGGTAATGTAAATATCAATATGCCTTGGGCTGATAAAGTTGCACCTATTGGTAATATGTTTAAGAAATCTACCCTTGAGAATATCAAAGTAGTAGGTTCAGTAACAGGAAATAACGATGTAACCGGTGCTGTTAATAAGTTAGACGAAGCTAATATGCGCAATTTAGCTTTTATTGGTAAGATTAACAGTCTTGGAGATAAAGGCTGGTGGTCTGGTGGGCTTGTCAGCGAAAGTTGGCGAAGTAACATGGATAGTGTTTATTTTGACGGTGATATTATAGGTAACAATTCTAAGTTTGGTGGTTTAGTCGCTAAAGTCAACCACGGAAGTAATCAATTTGATGTTCGTCAACATGGTCGCTTAACTAATTCTTTTGTTAAAGGTACTATGAAACTTCAACAACACGGTGGTAGTGGTGGATTGATTCATGATAACTATAACTGGGGTGTTGTTGAAAATAATATCAGTATGATGAAAGTCACAAATGGGGAAATAATGTATGGTTCTCGTGAAGTGGATACAGGTGATTCTTACTTTGGATTTGAGAACTTCAAAAATAACTACTATGTGGACGGTGTTGCCTCAGGATTATCTTCATATAACAAATCAAAACAAATTAAAAGTATTTCTGAAGCAGAGGCCTTAGAGAAATTTGCTAAATTAGGTATCACAGCTCAGGATTATGTTATCTCTACCCCAATCGTAAACAAGTTAAATCGTATCGTTGATAGAGATTCCGAATATAAAGCGATTCAGGACTACCAAGAAACAAGAAACCTAGCTTATCGAAACTTGGAAAAACTGCAACCATTTTATAACAAAGAGTGGATTGTAAATCAAGGGAATAAGTTAACAGATGATTCCAATCTTGTTAAGAAAACTGTTCTGTCTGTAACAGGTATGAAAGCAGGGCGATTTGTCACTGATTTATCGGATATTGATAAGATTATGGTTCACTATGCTGATGGTACAAAAGAAGAGTTAGCTGTAACTGCTAAAACTGACTCTAAAGTAGCTCAAGTAAAAGAGTATGATGTAGTAGGTCAAAACATTGTTTATACTCCAAATATGGTTATGAAGAATCGTAACCAGTTAGCAAGCGGTATTAAAGAGAAGTTAGCTAGTGTTACCTTACTTTCAGATGAAGTTCGTGCTTTGATGGATAAACGTGAGAAGCCTTGGCAAAATACTCCTGAGAAGAAGACGGAGTATATTAAAGGCTTATACTTAGAAGAAAGTTTCGCAGAAGTAAAAGGAAACTTAGAAAAACTTGTTACTCAGATTTTAGAAAATGAAGATCATCAGTTAAATGGGGGGGAAGCAGTCGAGCGTGCTTTACTGAAGAAAGTTGAAGACAACAAAGCTAAAATCATGATGGGGCTGGCCTACTTAAATCAATATTATGGTTTTAAATACGGTGAGTTATCAATTAAAGATATTATGATGTTTAAACCTGATTTTTATGGTAAGAATGTTAATGTCTTAGATTTCTTAATCAAAATTGGTTCAAGTGAAAGAAATGTTAAAGGTGATAGAACTTTAGAAGCTTATCGTGAAACTATAGGTGGAACAATCGGAATAAATGAATTAAATGGATTCTTACATTACAATATGAAGCTATTCACTAACCATACAGATATAAATGACTGGTTTAAGAAAGCTATTGAAAAGAACGCGTATGTAGTTGAACAACCATCAACGAACCCTGCATTTGCCAACAAAAAATATCGTCTATACGAAGGAATTAATAATGGGCAGCATGGGCGCCTGATTTTACCTCTTCTTAACTTGAAAAATGCACATTTATTTATGATTTCAACGTATAATACTATCTCATTTAGTTCGTTTGAAAAATACAACAAAAATACTGAAGAAGAACGTGAAGCCTTTAAAAAAGAGATTAATCTACGTGCCAAAGAGCAAGTTAATTACTTAGATTTTTGGTCACGTCTTGCTACTGATAATGTCCGCGATAAACTTCTTAAGAGTCAAAATGTAGTTCCAACTCCTGTATGGGATAATCATAACGCTCCAGGTGGCTGGCCTGATAGATTTGGCCATCGAAAAGATAAACCGGATTATGCACCTATTCGTGAATTCTTTGGGCGTATTGATAAGTATCATGCTTATAAACCTGGATATGGAGCCTATGCTTACATCTTTGCTGATCCACAGCCTATGGATGCTGTATATTTTGTTATGTCGGATTTAATAAGTGAATACGGCACATCTGCCTTTACACATGAAACTACCCACGTAAATGACCGAATGGCATATCTAGGAGGTCATAGACATCGACAAGGTACAGACCTTGAAGCATTTGCTCAGGGTATGTTACAAACTCCAGCAGAACACGGACATCAAGGTGAATACGGCGCACTTGGATTAAATATGGCATTTGAACGTCAAAATGATGGTAACCAATGGTACAATTATAATCCTGATAAGTTACAAACTCGTGAAGACATCGATCGATATATGAAAAACTATAATGAAGCACTGATGATGCTAGATCATGTAGAAGCTGATGCAGTCATTGAGAAACTTAATAGTAATAATAACAAGTGGTTCAAGAAAATTGACCGTGAAATACGTCAACCAATGGATAGAAATAAACTAAGTGGTCCTCACCAATGGGACAAAGTGCGTGACTTAAATCAAGAAGAGAGTTCTAAGAAATTATCAAGTATTAACGATTTGATTGATAATAATTTCATGACCAAACACGGAAATCCAGGCAATAAGGTCTTCCACCCAGAAGATTTTGGTACGGCTTATGTCAATGTCAATATGATGGCAGGAATTTATGGTGGTAATACAAGTAAAGGTGCCCCAGGTTCATTATCATTCAAGCATAATGCCTTCCGTATGTGGGGTTACTTTGGCTATGAAAAAGGATTTATCGGATATGTATCTAGTAAATACCAAGGTGAAGCTAATAGAGAGAACAACAAGCTATTAGGTGATGATTTCATTATTAAGAAGGTATCTAAAGGTGTATTTAATACTCTTGAAGAGTGGAAGAAACAATACTTCAAAGATGTTAAGTCAAAAGCAGAAAAAGGATTTGAAACTATTGAAATTGATGGTCGTCAAATTACAAATTATGCTCAGTTGAAAACTTTATTTGATGAAGCTGTTCAAAAAGATCTTGATGGTATGTCAGATCCGAAAATTAAAGATCATTTCAAAAATACAGTGGACTTGAAATCTAAGGTCTTCAAAGCCCTTCTTAAAAACACAGACGGTTTCTTTAACCAACTGTTTAAAGAAGACATTTAAATGTTTAAAATATAAAGAGGGCAGTTTTTTGCTCCCTCTGAAAAGTCATCATTTGATGGCTTTTTTCTATATAGGGTACTTGAAAGGCTATCATCGGACAAAATAAAGAAGGCATGATATAATATAAGGTAGATTTCTATGTCATAAAACAAAAAACTGTTTGAACATCATTCATTTGAGAACTCTTTATGTTCAAACGATAGTAAAATAAAATAGGGACTCTAAACCCTTGCTATGAAAGGAAAAAAACTCAATGGCTACTATTCAATGGTTTCCTGGTCACATGTCTAAAGCACGTCGACAGGTGCAGGAAAATTTAAAATTTGTTGATTTTGTGACGATTTTGGTGGATGCTCGTTTACCTCTATCTAGTCAAAATCCTATGTTAACCAAGATTGTGGGTGATAAACCAAAACTCTTGATTTTAAATAAGGCAGATCTGGCTGATCCAGCAATGACCAAAGAATGGCGTCAGTATTTTGAATCACAAGGAATCCAGACGCTAGCTATCAACTCCAAAGAGCAAGTAACCGTAAAAGTTGTAACAGATGCGGCCAAGAAGCTCATGGCTGATAAGATTGCTCGTCAAAAGGAACGTGGTATTCAGATTGAAACCTTGCGTACCATGATTATCGGGATTCCAAACGCTGGTAAATCAACTCTCATGAACCGTTTGGCTGGTAAGAAGATTGCCGTTGTCGGTAACAAACCAGGTGTGACCAAGGGGCAACAATGGATCAAAACCAATAAAGACCTGGAAATCTTGGATACGCCGGGGATTCTCTGGCCTAAGTTTGAAGATGAAACTGTTGCTCTTAAACTAGCCTTGACTGGAGCTATTAAAGACCAGTTGCTTCCTATGGACGAGGTGACAATTTTTGGTCTTAATTATTTCAAAAAACATTATCCAGAAAAGCTGGCCGAACGCTTCAAGCAAATGAAAATTGAAGAAGAAGCGCCTGTTATTATTATGGATATGACCCGTGCCCTCGGTTTCCGTGATGACTATGACCGCTTTTACAGTCTCTTCGTGAAGGAAGTCCGTGACGGCAAACTCGGTAACTATACCTTAGATACATTGGAAGACCTCGATGACGACGATTAAAGAAATCAAAGAACTCCTTGCAACGGTCAAGGATTTAGAAAGCCCTATTTTTTTAGAACTCGAAAATGATAATCGTTCTGGAGTTCAAAAGGAAATCAGCAAGCGTAAAAAAGCCATTCAGGCTGAATTGGATGAGGATCTTCGTTTGGAATCCATGCTTTCTTATGAAAAAGAACTTTACAAGAAAGGACTGACCTTAATTGCTGGTGTTGATGAGGTCGGCCGTGGTCCTCTGGCTGGTCCTGTAGTCGCTGCTGCCGTTATTTTACCTAAAAATTGTAAGATTAAAGGCCTCAACGACAGCAAGAAAATCCCTAAAAAGAAACATCTGGAGATTTTTCAAGCCGTTCAAGACCAAACCTTGTCGATTGGAATTGGTATCATGGATAATCAGGTCATCGACCAAGTCAATATCTATGAAGCAACCAAACTGGCCATGCAGGAAGCAATCTCCCAGCTCAGTCCTCAACCTGAGCATCTCTTGATAGATGCCATGAAACTGGATTTACCCATTTCACAAACATCTATCATCAAAGGAGATGCCAACTCCCTCTCGATTGCAGCAGCTTCTATAGTAGCCAAGGTGACACGTGATGAATTGATGAAGGACTACGATCAGCAGTTCCCTGGTTATGATTTCGCTACTAATGCAGGATATGGAACAGCTAAACACCTAGAAGGACTTGACAAACTAGGAGTTACCCCAATTCACCGAACCAGCTTTGAACCCGTTAAATCCCTGGTTTTAGGTAAAAAAGAAAGTTAATTGAAAGGAAATACCATGGAGGAACAGTCGGAAATAGTCCGTTCTAAGAAAGAATTCGCCTTTGCATCCAGCACTATACTATCCCAAGTTGGTCGAGGAATCATTGTCGGCCTCATCGTTGGAATTATCGTCGGATCCTTTCGTTTCTTAATTGAAAAAGGCTTCCACCTGATACAAGGACTTTATCAAGATCAAGGACACCTATTTGTTAATTTATTTATTATCGCCCTGTTTTATCTAATCATCTGCTGGCTCAGTGCCAAACTGACACGCTCTGAAAAAGATATTAAAGGCTCAGGAATTCCTCAAGTCGAAGCCGAACTGAAAGGCCTCATGACCCTTAACTGGTGGGGCGTTCTCTGGAAAAAATATATTCTAGGAATTCTAGCTATTGCCAGCGGACTCATGCTGGGGCGTGAAGGGCCAAGTATCCAACTGGGAGCAGTTGGTGGTAAAGGAATTGCCAAGTGGCTCAAATCCAGTCCAGTAGAGGAACGTTCCTTGATTGCTAGTGGAGCTGCCGCTGGTCTAGCTGCAGCCTTTAATGCACCTATTGCAGGACTTCTCTTTGTTATAGAAGAAGTCTATCACCATTTTTCGCGCTTTTTCTGGGTCTCAACTCTAGCGGCCAGTCTCGTAGCAAACTTTGTTTCTCTGCTCATATTTGGCCTAACACCCGTACTGGATATGCCAGATAACATTCCACTCATGACCCTAGACCAGTATTGGATTTACCTCCTTATGGGAGTTTTTCTTGGACTATCTGGTTTTCTCTATGAGAAAGCTGTATTAAACGTCGGAAGAGTTTATGACTTGATTGGTCAAAAAATCCGTTTGGATAGAGCTTATTATCCAATTCTGGCCTTCATTTTCATCATACCAGTCGGAATTTTTTTACCCCACATCCTTGGTGGTGGAAATCAGCTTGTACTTTCCTTAACTGAGCAAGATTTTAGTTTTCAAGTTCTATTAGCTTACTTTTTAATTCGCTTTATCTGGAGCATGATTAGTTATGGAAGTGGTCTTCCAGGAGGAATTTTCCTACCTATTTTGGCTCTCGGTTCCTTACTTGGTGCCCTAGTTGGTGTTATCTGTGTCAATCTTGGACTTGTCAGTCAGGAGCAATTCCCTATATTTGTCATTCTAGGAATGAGTGGCTATTTTGGAGCCATATCAAAAGCTCCCTTAACCGCTATGATCCTCGTAACTGAGATGGTAGGAGATATTCGCAACCTCATGCCACTTGGTCTTGTCACTCTTGTCTCTTATATTATCATGGATTTACTCAAGGGTGCACCAGTCTATGAAGCCATGCTGGAAAAAATGCTTCCAGAAGAAGTATCCAGCGAAGGAGAAGTTACACTTATCGAAATACCAGTTTCTGATAAAATTGCTGGGAAACAAGTTCATGAACTCAACTTACCACACAACGTCCTCATCACTACCCAAGTCCATAATGGTAAGAGCCAAACAGTTAACGGCTCAACCAGAATGTATCTGGGTGATATGATTCATCTAGTTATTCCAAAAAGCGAAATTGGGAAAGTCAAGGATTTGTTGTTGTAGTGAAGTTTTACATAATTTATATTATGTAAAATAAAACTTCTTAATTAAATATATTAGAAAACCGATTCTCAGCAATGAAATCGGTTATTTTTTACAGAAAAGATATTTCACATACAAATAATTGAACTTTGGTAAAAATTAGTATTTGGAAACTAGAAAAAACCAAAAAGATTTAGTTCAATGTAATCCAGGTCTAAGTTTTTTTAAAAAGCTCTATAACATCTTTCCGAAAAACTATAATTTTCTTGAAAAATATATAAGCCTATGCTATACTACTAGTAGACTTATTTATGGAGAAAATACATGAAACGTGAGATTTTACTGGAACGAATCGACAAACTAAAACAAATCATGCCCTGGTATGTTCTGGAATACTACCAATCTAAGCTGGCTGTGCCCTACAGTTTTACAACCTTGTACGAATACCTCAAGGAATACGATCGATTTTTTAGCTGGGTTTTGGAGTCTGGAATTTCAAACGCCGATAAAATGTCTGATATTTCTTTATCGGTCTTGGAAAATATGTCTAAGAAAGACATGGAATCATTCATCCTTTATCTACGTGAACGTCCTTTGCTGAATGCCAATACAACCAAGCAAGGCGTTTCCCAAACGACCATCAATCGGACCTTATCAGCTCTTTCCAGTCTTTACAAATATCTGACCGAGGAAGTTGAAAACGACCAGGGAGAACCTTATTTCTATCGAAATGTAATGAAGAAAGTTTCAACCAAGAAAAAGAAAGAAACCCTTGCTGCCAGAGCTGAAAACATCAAACAAAAGCTCTTTCTAGGTGATGAAACAGAAGGGTTTCTGACTTATATAGACCAAGATTACCCACAACAGCTCTCAAATCGAGCTCTTTCATCATTTAATAAAAATAAAGAACGTGATTTGGCCATTATTGCCCTTCTCTTGGCGTCTGGTGTTCGCTTATCTGAAGCTGTTAATCTGGATCTAAGAGATCTCAATCTCAAGATGATGGTTATTGATGTCACTCGAAAAGGGGGCAAACGTGACTCGGTCAATGTCGCTGCTTTTGCTAAGCCTTATTTAGAGAATTATCTGGTCATTCGAAATCAACGCTATAAGACGGAAAAAACAGATACAGCCCTTTTTTTGACTCTCTACAGAGGAGTTCCTAATCGTATCGATGCTTCCAGCGTTGAGAAAATGGTTGCTAAGTATTCTGAGGACTTCAAAGTCCGTGTAACACCCCATAAACTGCGCCATACGCTAGCAACTAGGCTATATGATGCTACTAAATCACAAGTTTTGGTCAGTCACCAGCTAGGACACGCCAGTACACAAGTCACTGACCTCTATACCCATATCGTTAATGATGAACAAAAGAATGCCTTGGATAGTTTATAATTTTACGTAATATAACTTATGTAAAATATATGTCAAGAAAAGAAGCTGCTAAAAATAAGCAACTTCTTTTTCTTTATATCTGATACCAGTAAAGTAGCGTGGAATATCAATTGTTTCTATATTTTTGCTTGTATGAATTCTAAAAATCAAGCTTTTCTGGATTCAAATCTCTTCATAATAACAGTTAGACGCCAACGGTAGAAAGCCCCGCTCACGATTAGACTAATAATCAAACCGATCCAGTAAGAATAAGCTCCAAAATCTGTTAGGGAATCAAATACCATAGCCACTGGGATTGTTACGCCCCAATAACCAACCAAACCAAGGTAAAAAGGAATAACGGTATCCTTATAACCTCGTAAAATTCCCTGAAGCGGTGCCGCAAAGGTATCTGCTAACTGGAAGAAAAGACTATAAGTCAAAAAACGTGCTGTCAAATCGATAAATTCTGGGTCGTTCCCATAAAGACTGGCCACATTTCCCCTAAAAATGTAAAGGAAAGATAAGGTGAAGGCCGCAAAAATAAGGGCTGTCCCTCTTCCTAGACCAATATAGGTTTTCGCATCATCAAATCGCTTGGCTCCCACTTCATAAGACACGACTATCGCCATAGCCGATGAGATACTCATAGGAAAGGCGTACATGAGACTTGAAAAGTTCATGGCTGACTGGTGACTAGCAATAATTAAGGATGAGAACTTAGCCATAATCAAGCCAACCACGGAAAAGATAGCTACTTCCGCAAAGACAGTTCCCCCAATAGGCAGACCTAAGCGAACTCCTTCCTTGATTTTATCCATATTAAGCGGAATGCGTTTCTCAAAATGCAAGGCTTTGAGCTTCTCCTGTTTAAATAAAACCAGAACAGAAATCCCCAGCAATACCCAGTAAGCCAAGGAAGTTCCTAAACCAGCACCAGCACCTCCCAGTTCTGGAACACCAAAGGCCCCGTAAATCAAGAGGTAGTTAAATCCACTATTGAGAGGAAGTAACAAAAGCATGAGGTACATGGAAAGTTTGGTCAAGCCCAGCGAATCCAGCAAGGAACGAATGACACTAAAGAGCAACAAGGGGATAATTCCGATAGATAAAAACCAAAGATAGCGAACCGCTACTGCTGCTACTGGCGCTTCTAGTCCGATATGATTTAAAACGGGTGGTGCCAGGAAAACTACCAGTCCCAGTAAGAAAACGGATAGGCCCAAGGCCAAATAGATGAACTGGTAAAAATCTGACGCAACTTCTTCCTTTTTGCCTCGACCAAGGTGGTGACCAATGATGGGCACCAGGGCTGATACAATCCCTGTCAGGAATGTAAAGAAAGGATTCCAGATACTGGTTGCCATAGACACACCAGCCAAGTCCATGGTATTGTATTGACCTGTCATAGTCGTATCAACAAAGGATGCAGAATAATTGGCAAATTGATAAATCAGGATTGGGAAGAAAATTTTTAAAAATAATACTAACTTCTCTCGTAAACACTTTGTCTTATACATACTTCTCTTTCTATTCTGATTTATCTAAACCAAAGAGTTTCAGACCATAGTTTTTCAAACTTAGCGGAGGGTTATTAGATTTTGAAGTAGTATGCCAACACGCACATGTACGACAATAATAGCTTCTAACTAAACCTCCGTTATCATATTGAACCGCATGGTCAGCTTTTTCTTTAGTTTCATATTGAATTTTGGAACGATTAGCTGCTGGACAGTAAATTCCGCTATTAGATTTTGCTTTTCTCTCCCTACGTTTTCGAAAATAATTCATATTCTAACTCCTATCAAGCTTGATAGACGATTTGTCCCTTACAGATGGTATATTTAACCTGCCCTTTTAAGGTTTCACCGATGAATGGTGAATTAGCTGCTTTGGAAGCAAAATGGGAGTCCACAAAGCGGTCAGCCTTGGCATCAAAAATAGTGATATCTGCTGGACCATTCTCAGCCAAGTAACCTGCTTCAAAGTTGTAAAGCTTGGCTGGGTTGTATGTCATTTTTTCAAGTAATTCCATCAAGCTCAACTCACCAGCTTCTACTAAATAGGTCAAGCTGAGAGACAGGGATGTTTCTAAGCCAGTCATACCAGATGGCGCTTTGGTAATATCCTCAACATTTTTTTCATCTACATGATGAGGCGCGTGGTCAGTCGCAATAACTGTGATGACACCTGATTTGAGACCTTCGATAACGGCACGACGGTCTGATTCCAAACGAAGCGGTGGATTCATCTTAGCATTGCTACCTTGAGTCAAAAGAAGTGCTTCTGTCTTAGAAAAATGCTGTGGCGCTACTTCTGCTGTGACTTGCGCACCCAAACCTTGAGCAAACTCCACTACTTTGACACTTTCTTCCTTAGACAAGTGCTGGATGTGAACGTGAGCCTTGGTCGCATAGGCAATCATGACATCACGCGCCATCATAGCATACTCAGCCACCCCGGTCGCACCGCAGATATGGAAATGTTCTTTAGCAATATTTTCGTTAAACCCAAGAATCCCATTCAAACCTGGATCTTCCTCATGAAGACTAATAAAGGTATTAAGCTTTTTGGCTTCCTCCATGGCTTCCTTGACAACTTTACTGCTTTCAAGCGGAATACCGTCATCTGAGAAACCAACCGCACCAGCTTCTAAAAGTACTTTAAAGTCAGTCAAATCTTGCCCATTAAAATTCTTAGTAATGGTCGCAACCGTCTTAACATTAATCTTCTCTTTGGCAGCTGACTGGAGAACTTCTTGCAAAGTCTCCACGTCTGAAATGGTTGGACTAGTATTAGCCATCATGACAACCGTTGTAAAACCACCTGCCGCAGCTGCTAAGGCACCTGTATGAATATCTTCCTTGTGGGTTTGTCCAGGTTCACGAAAATGAACATGAATATCGACCAAGCCAGGAGCAACCACAAGACCAGTAGCATCAATCGTTTCTGCTCCTTCTTCCGTGATCTCAGACGCAATTTTGATAATTTTCCCATCTTGAACTAAGACATCACAAACTTGATCCAAACCAGACTTGGGATCCATTACACGACCATTTTTGATTAGTAGCATCTGCTTTCTCCTTTATTCATAGAAATCAACTTGGGTATCCAACAATTTATCCCCATCATAAACAAACTTGGCTGAAAAGAAGGGTTTATCCTCTAAAAGCCACTCAACAAAGGTGTGGTCACCTTCCCAAGTCGGCTTGCTCAAAACCTCATCATAGGGAACCCATTCTAGCGTCCCCTCATTGCAGTCAATCAAGTCGCCCTCAAACTCCGTCACCTTAAAAACATAGGTGTACCAGTCTAAATCTGGTGTAAATTCAGGAAAAGTGATGACACCTTTTAGAACTGGCTTGGCTTTGAGCCCTGTTTCTTCAAGGATTTCACGCGCCGCGCATTCCTGGGGCGTCTCTCCTCTCTCTAGCTTACCACCCACACCAATCCATTTCCCTTCATGGACATCATTGGGTTTCTTATTACGATGGAGCATGAGCAGTTCTTTCCCATTATCAATGTAGCAAATCGTCGCTAACTGAGGCATATTTTCTCCTTATCTAAGCCAATCGATTGGCTCTTGTCCTGTCTCTTTTAAGAATGCATTGGCCTTGGAAAAGGGCTTGGAACCCCAAAATCCTCTATAAACCGACAAAGGACTTGGATGGGCTGATTCGATAATCAAGTGATGAGGATTGGTAACTAAGGCCTTCTTCTTACGTGCATAAGCTCCCCAGAGTACAAAAACGACTGGTCTATCTAGATGATTGACCACCTGAATCACAGCATCAGTAAAAGGCTCCCAGATTTGACCAGCATGACCATTGGCCTGTCCAGCAGGAACAGTCAAACAAGCATTAAGAAGCAAGACTCCTTGCTCAGCCCAAGCTGTCAAATCATGAGATTTCTTAACTCCGATATCATCTGACAATTCTTTCAAGATATTTTGCAAGGATGGTGGAGCTGGGATAGAGTCAGGTACAGAAAAACTCAAGCCCTGCGCTTGACCTGGTCCGTGATAGGGGTCTTGCCCTAGAATTACCACCTTAACTTCTTCAAGCAGTGTTGTCAAGAGAGCCTGAAAAACCTTTTCCTTGGGTGGATAAATAATCCCCTGAGAATAGACCTGCTCCATAAACTGATTGATTTTCCCGAAATAACCCTCAGGTAATTGCGCCTTAATCAAAGCATGCCAAGACGAGTGTTCCATAGCCGACTCCTTCATTTTTACTGCCTCTATTATAGCAAAAAGTGGCTATGGAAACCACTTTTTACAGTTTATCTAAATAATCCAGCAAGTCTTGGTAAGAATGGACTTCGTAAGTCGGCTGGGCTTGTGTGTGATTTTCAACACGATGAGGGTTGTACCAGATAGTATCAATCCCCGCATTATTGCCACCTTGAATGTCGGCGGTTAGGGAATCTCCAATCATCAGAGTCTTTTCTTTACTAAATCCAGCAATTTGCTGGCCAATCTTTTCATAAAAAAGAGCATCTGGCTTTTGTGTTTGCAACTGTTCAGAGATAAAGACTTGATTGAAATACGGTGCCAGACCAGACTGAGCCAAACGCCCTGTCTGAATGGCAGTTATTCCATTTGTCGCAGCATACAGCTCATAATCTCGCTCGATGAGGCCATCCAAGAGTTTATGAACGCCTGAAATCGTTTGTCCCTGCTGGGCAAGGTAAAATTGGTAACGCTGGGCTAGAAAACTACCATCTTTTTCCTGTCCAAAATGAGCAAATAAACGAGAAAAGCGCGTGTTAACCAGCTCTTGTTTACTGATTTTCTTTTGCTCCAAGTCCTTCCAGAGAGATTTGTTCATAGGAACGTAATAGTCTTTATAAGCCTGAATATCTGCAACTCCTTCTTCTTTTAGAAGTTGCGTCAAAGCCACATCCTCAGCAGCATCAAAATCAAGCAAGGTGTGGTCGAGGTCGAAGAGTAGAAATTTGTAGGACAATTTGGTATTTTCCTTTCTAAGATAAACAACTTTCACTTCAGCCAGTTGTTTAATGTAAAAACTTAAAAGTGGTATAGTATCACAAAGAATAATCGTTCCAATTGATTAACTAACCCATAATATTCTAGTGAATTATAGAAAAATCTCCTATAAATTCGAGCAATAGTTAAAATAAATACGGAGACTACCCCTATAATAGTTAAGGCTAATTTTCCTACCCCTGTTTCAGCATTTATTATGTAAGTGTGAAATAAAGGTGCTAGACCTAGCAAAACATATAAGATGTAGAAAGCTAATTTTATCTCTCCGATACCAGCAATAAAATGTTTCATTTTAAATATCCCAATTTTACCTTTTATCTTTATAATCCACTAACAAATCTATTGACTTCTCATTTTTTTGAATAATCTTGACAGCAAATTTACTCCACTTAATGCTACTAAGACTTCAATGGGTAAAAAATAGTAATCCCATATCAAATGAGAAATCAGCAATGTTAGAAATAGTATACAGTCAATATAACTATTCTGAAAATACTCTGTAATTACATAATACAGAAACACCACAACCATCAAAATTAAAACAACCATCATAATACTATCATCCTGTTCTTAATTTATTGTCACTTTTTCCATCCCATTCATCAATAGCATTAAAAAATCCAATCAATAAATGATTACCTACTCACTAACGCTATTTCCAAAATTTAATTTTTTTGGGGATTTAGTAACACAATTCCAATTAGCAATACACCTAATATAAATAAAAGTATTTCCCAAAATTTATTCTCAGTTTTAATAAAAGGTATAAGATACATACTAACCAATATGGAACTTACTCCTAAAAGAGCAAAGACCACTCTGACTCTATCACTTAGTTTAAACATATTTAATTCCCCATAAAATAAGCAGTGGCTACGTTTACTGTAACATTCCCCCGTCTTTATGTAGAGATAATCCCCTATCAATACACCTCATCTCTTCTTACTCAATAGCAGCATAATTATTTGGTGATACGAGTTTCATAAGATTTCTCCTCTTTAACGTTGCGTGGTTAGGATAGTTTCCTAACAGGTAATCGTTGACTACGTTTAAAGAACTTTGTTACCTAGATAAAATATCCTTTCACTATTTGATTTTAAAGAGAAGTAAGATTTAACCATATCTATCTCACTTCTTATTTTTAAATAATTCATACTCTTTTTCTCTGATAAAGGGAAGTGAAAAATTAGAAAAAATTAGTAGAATTGAAAATAGGTATCCATCTTTTTGCATTGCTAAAACATAGCCTAAAAATAAATAGACAATCAAATCTAGTGCGAAAAGAGAAAATATCCTCCTTTTCATTACCTTACTTTTCTTAAAGATTCTGTTTAATAGAATCTTTATCGTAGTATCTACACAAATTTTTATCAAAAAAATAAGAGTCAATACACGATTAGCAACTGTACCATAAAGAATAAATGGAAATATAGTTAATATAAAACTAGAAATCTCTAAATATTTGATCCAAGGAGATTGAGACATCTTACTTTTAAACTGACTGATTTTCCTATACTCACTAGCTAATCTAGTATCAAAATCTTTACCAATTTTATTAAAGATTAAGAACTCCAGGATAAAAATACTGATTAATACGATATAAGTAGAAACGTTTCCTGGGAAATATTTATTGATTAAAATCGGGAAACTCATTAACAGAATTGAGTTTATAGCCAGACAAATGGATACTATTTTATTCTTCACAGAGTATATAGGTAGCGATACTATTGAATAGAGAAACGCTAAAAAAAGAAGCAAGAAATACTCAGTGCTGCTAATTAGCGGCGCCCTTAATGATAAAAATAGATAGGCACCCCACACGATGATATGCGCTTTACGAATTGACTCTAGATTACTCATCTACCTACTCCTAATATGTAAAGGGAATCCATTTTTAGTTTACATTCTCTTTCAAACAAGTCATAAGCATTTTATGATATTTCTTTCTTCTACATTAGATAAAGTCGAAATACATTGTTAACAAATGAAAATATAATGATAAGGCTTTCTTTTACTTTAGACTACCATAAAACAAGGAATCTTTCAACAAAATTCATTGGCAAACTACTACTCTAGAAGATTGTTAGCCCAAATCTTTCAGAATAGAACAATCCTAACTAACGAATATCCTAACTTCATACATATCTATGTAATTCTAGACCTAGAATTCCTATAAACTAAATGTTTTCGCACTATTCTAAGCCATTGATTGCCTTAAATTTTAATTTTTGAAGGATTCTAAAGCTAGAATAGTCCCATCACAATCAGTTTTGATTGATTCACAATTTAGAAACACTATAGCTTTACTCCTGTCAAAATAAAAAGGAACTGCATAAAGCAATCCCTTTCTGATTTTGAAATTATTTACTTAAAATTTGATAGTTGAGATAATCAATAGCTCACCTATAAAAAGAGTTATAGTAAGATTCCTTATTTATTGATTTCAAGCTCCGACAACTGTGTTTGAATAACTGACAGTTCTGCACCAGCCTGAAGAAGAGCAGCTGCAGTATAGGCGCCTTCTACAATTGGAACCCTGTTGATGATGATACTTTTATCACTGAAATCAGACGCCATTTCTAAGTTCATTTTAGCAGAACCCAGGTCAAAAAAGGCTAATAAAGTATCTGCTGGATTTTCGGAAACAACCCTATCTACTTGATCAAAACTCGTTCCAATTCCTCCATCTTCGGTTCCTCCTACATAAGTAATCGGAACATCTTTAGCTACTTCACTAATCAGTTCAACAACACCTTGTGCAATGTTTTTGGAATGTGAAACGATAACAAGACCAATACTTTCCATTAAACCACCCCAGTTTCTAAAAGAGCAGTAAAGAGTAATCCTGATGAGAATGATCCAGGATCAATATGTCCAAGAGAACGTTCTCCTACATAAGATGCTCTTCCTTTAGTTGCAAGTAAATCTTTGGTAGCATTCACTACCTTATCAATAACCTCTTGAGTCAATTGGCCAGCAGACAAGGCAGCAATAACAGGAGCCCAAACATCAACCATTGTCTTTTCTCCAACTTCTGCTTTCCCACGTTTGACAATCATATCCAAACCGCTTTGTAAGATTTCCTCTATTTTCGAATTAGAATCAGCCTTGGCCATGCCCATAAAAGCAGAGCCATACAGAGGACCAGAAGCACCGCCTACCTTACTCAGTAGTTGCATTGAGACAAGTTTAAACACATCACTGCTTGTTTCAAATTGCTTTCCTTCTAAGTTCTCCATAACTGCAGCCATGCCACGCGCCATATTTCCACCGTGGTCTCCATCTCCTATAGGAGTGTCTAACTCACTAAGGTAATCTTTCTGTTCTTGAATCTTTTCATTAAAAAGCTTCATCCATTCAAGAGCTTGTTCAGCATTCATTCGACATTTCCTCCTTGAGTTTTACCAAGCTGGTGTAGTAACAGGTGCATTTAGAGCATCCAACCATTCATCATCTGCCAATCGAATCAACGTTAATGACAAACCAGCCATATCGATTGAAGTCATGTAGTTTCCAATTTTCTTAAATGCCAACTGAACACCTTTTTCATGGAGCAATTTAGCCACATCATTTGCAAATACGTATTGTTCCATAAGAGGAGTGCTTCCTAAACCATTGATGAGAAGGCCATAGCGTTCACCAGCTTTAAGTTGGAAACCTTCAGATAATTTTTCAACCAATTCTGAGGCCAATTGTGCTGAAGGTTGCATTTTCTCTTTCTTATATCCTGGCTCACCATGAATACCAACTCCGTATTCAAATTCATCATCTTCTAGAACAAAACCTGGTTTCCCAACTTCAGGAACGGTTGCTCCAGACAAGGCCAGCCCAATTGTTTTAATTTCTAAGACAAGTTTGTCGGCCAAGTCCTTCATTTCAGATAATGATTTACCGGAACGAGCCGCATCACCCAAAATTTTATGGACTAATATAGTACCTGCAACACCTCGACGCCCTTGGGTATAGAGACTATTTTCAACAGCGATATCATCATCAACCACAACACTTGCTACATCAATACCTTCCATTTCAGCAAGTTCTTGTGCAATTTCAAAGTTTATAATGTCACCAGAATAGTTCTTGATGACCATGAAAACTCCAGCACCTTCATCAGCCGCCTTAATGGCTTCTAAAATTTGGTCCGGAGTAGGCGAGGTAAAGACTGCGCCACAAATAGCAGCGGATAGCATTCCATCTCCTACAAATCCAGCATGACTTGGTTCATGTCCTGAACCTCCACCTGAAATGAGTCCAACTTTTCCTGTCTTTTCTGCCTTTCTAACGATGACATCAAAACCATCTAAGCGTTGAACCAAGTCATCATGCATGAATGACAATCCCTGCAACATTTCATCAACAACTTGTGTCGGTTCATTTATAATTTTTTTCATGAGAAACTCCTTTCGGCATTTACCTTTGTTTTCGCTTTCATTATATATTTTTTATTGCTGAATGATAAGGGACAGATTCTATTATTTGTCCCCTTTTAAACCCGTTTAAAACATTTTTTTGGTAAAATGAAGTAAGTAAAAGAAAGGTTTCCTATGGCATCATCACTCATTACAAAAAAACGGATTGCCAAAGCATTTAGAGACCTATTAGCTACTAGAGAATTTGACAAAATCTCTATTGTAGAGATCATGGAATCAGCTGGCATTCGTAGACAGACCTTTTATAATCACTTTCTTGACAAATATGAACTACTCGACTGGATATTTGAAAATGATTTAACCGAGTATATCACCAATAACTTGGACTTCATTTCGGGCCAAAAATTATTACAAGAATTATTTTTTTATTTCGAACAAGAGCGTGACTTTTATATTCAACTTTTTGATATTCAAGGGCAAAATAACTTCTATGACCACTTTATCAGCTACTGTCGCTTGCTTGTATCAAAAATTTTAAGAGAATACGGTCAGATTGATATCGATTCATCTGCTTATACTTGTTTTTTGTTAGACTACCATTCACATGCTCTAGCAGAAATCGTGAAGGCTTACGTCAATAAAAAAAGTCCAGTTCCACAACCAGACTTTCTAATCATGACAATTATTGGAAAGAAACCACAATGACATTTATTTCAAATCATAAACAGAAAATTATTTCAAGTTACATTTCAGCTACTGTTAACAGTCATCCCGAATTAGAAAAACACCCTACTTTACCATTAGTCTATCAAAAAAATCGAAATCCTCATCAGGTTCCAATCTTGTCGGGTGGAGGTTCCGGTCACGAACCCGCTCATATTGGATATGTGGGAGAAGGAATGCTTACTGCTGCTATCTATGGCCAATTATTTACTCCACCTACAAGAACTGAAATCTTAGAGTCCATTCGTTTTTTAAACAATGGTCACGGTGTCTTCATCATTGTAAAAAATTTCGAAGCAGACATCAAAGAATTTAGCTGGGCCATTAACACCGCTAGACAAGAAGGAATTAAAGTCGGCTATAGTCTAGCACACGACGATATTTCTATTGAACCTCACAATAGATTTCAAATTAGAGGAAGAGGGCTTGCAGGGACAATCTTACTTCATAAAATCCTAGGATTTGCAGCTCAAAATGGTGCTGACATCGAGCAACTAACTGATTTAGGTCATCAGCTTGCTCCCGAAATCGCAACGATTGGCT
Source organism: Streptococcus sp. 1453 (assembly GCF_013276955.1). Lineage (NCBI taxonomy): Bacteria > Bacillati > Bacillota > Bacilli > Lactobacillales > Streptococcaceae > Streptococcus > Streptococcus sp. 1453. The sequence goes on along the minus strand of NZ_VMLZ01000003.1, from coordinate 109,482 downwards.
TTGCAACGAAATCTGCTAGTCTCCCCCAAGCCACCCGTCCACTATTTAACTTGGAAGAAGGAAATATATCTTATGGTATTGGGATACATGGCGAAGAAGGTTATCGTATCGTCCCATTCCAATCATCGGAAATCCTTGCAAATGAAATTATAAGTAAATTAAGATTACACTATCATTGGAAAAAGGGTGATCAATTTATATTGCTTGTAAATAATCTAGGCACTACCAGCAACTTAGAAATGGGCATATTTATCAATGATCTCCTTCAACTCTTAGAAATTGAAGGAATCACTATTACCTTTATAAAATCAGGAACATTTATGACCAGTCTAGATATGGCAGGTATATCCGTAACTCTTTGCCCCGTAAAAAATAAACAGTGGTTAGAAGCGCTCAATGCTCCAACGACAGCTTTTGCATGGTAATTTGCTTGTATAACTCAAAAGGGCTACATCACTTGATAGCCCTTTTAATCTTATCTTACTTTTAAAAGAACACATTCTTGCCATTTCAAATAGGCCATCTATCCCTTACAATTCTTCCGATGAACCTTGAGCTTTTTCGTAGCCCAATCATAGTGGCTTGACGTGCTACTAACAAAGTAGGAACCTAGACTTGTTCCTCCCGTCCACTTATAGATACCTTTGGTAAAGAGTTCGTCATTGCTAAAAACTTCTATCAACTCTAAAACCTCCCTATGTGATTGTTCTAGGAGTCTAGTCGCTTCTTCTAAGGACGTTTTCTGGTGCTTCTTCCAAAAAACGACATTCATTTGTCCATAAGTTTTCCAATTATAAAGTTCAGGGAGAAAAGGTCTTTCGTGACCTTCTTGATTAGAATGTACCCAAGTCAAAAGTAACTGCTGCCATTCATAAAGATGGATCAAGACATCCCGTAGATTTTTATCCCTTTTCCAGTGAGCTTCTTTTTTCTTTGGGTCTCTTGAAAAATCAAACGGAGTCTGTAGCTCATCTTCACTTAGTTGGGAGATGAAATGATTGAGCTTTTCATAGTTTTCCTTAGAGGCTAATACTAGTTCCTCTTTCGTTCTCGGTCTAGGCACAGAGTTCTCCCTTTATTTTCAAGTAGGTTGAGGTGTTTTCTTACTTCATTATACCACAATAAAACTGGCTGTTTCTCTCAACAACCAGTTTTTTCATTTTTAAGCTAATTACTTACTGTTTTTCTTCTGAAAGAAAAGTGATACTATAGCTAAGATAGCAAAAGATATACCAACATACCAGTAGGGTTGATCTAGGGCCGTTGAACGACCTGATAGATTGACGATTCCGCGAAAAAGCATACCAGTTGTTAGAACGGCTACTGACGAGTTCCATAAGTTTAGACTGATTCGCCCTAAGTTTGGAATGATTTTCAACAGTAATGCCAGAATGACGCCCCCTACTAGGGGGACTACAAAAAGATAGTGCATATGAAGGGAGGTTTCCCCAAAACTGAAAGACTCGTAGATACGGCTAAATACTAAAAAGAAAATAGTAAGAATGCTATAGCCGACTAGCGCCTTTTGGAGACGTTTGTTTTTATTTTTAGTAACCGATGTAAACAATATCACTCACCGCCCTTTCTGATATTTTGCTTCCACCTGTAGTCGGTTTATTGATTACCTGACCATTAAAGTAGAGAGTTGAAGAACCTCCACCATCTAGGTTGTAGGCCGTCTTCACTCCGTAAGATTTCATCACTTCTGCCATCTGGTAAAGAGACAAGCCCTTGCTCTCCGAGGTACGACCATCTGAAACAACAATGATATAGTGGTTTTCATCGATAATTCCAATAGCTGTACGAGGATTTGAAGCCATAGCCTGACCAACTTCTGTATTGATACCGACAGAAATCTCACCATTTTCAACTAGAGACGGACCAAATGCCAGTAGATTAACTACACCATCTTGAACTAACTGGTCAGCTGAGATTTGGTTCTCGTAAATGATTTTAAAAGAGCCATCCTTGTAAATGGCAAGGTCACCATTACTGGCGTCTTCACGGACACTATCCCGATAGACGACACCATTACGGATAACATAACCTGAGCTATTAGCTCCATAGTAGTCGCCATTGACAGCTAAAATAGCATTATTTTTAGCTGCTGTCACGGAGGTTTTAGCTGTGACGTTAGTTCCATAAGAATTTTGAGCTAGGGCTGTTTTCAGATAATCTGCAGAGCTCAGAGTCACATCTGCCACATAGATTTGCGTATCATTCACCGTCTTTTCAGTTAGATTGACACTGATATTTCCATCTAAATAGCTGGTATCCGTTACTTGGGCATTTTTTGCTGATTGGCTTGCTACTGCTGTGTTAAATGTCGAGTTGGTATTAGATACAGTGGAGATAGTCTCCGCTAGTACAAATGTCTTTAACATCGAATAGGTAAAGGAGCTTGTCAGAAGCAAGCCAAAGACCGAGGCGTATAGATAAGCTTTCTTAAAAAATTTCATACTGGATAACAAGTCCTTTCTTTGAAAATAAATCGTGTCTGAACAGTCCAAGATACCACAAAGAGAAGCATTCCTACAAAAATTTTAGCCATGAATAAATTGATTCCGAAACCTGTATTAAAAAGGCTAATTAGGAGAGTATCTAAGAAAAAGAGAACAACAGACAAGGTTAAATAACCTGCACCTGTTTTTAAATTACTTGCTTTATTTTTAAATACCAATTTTTTATTAGTCGAAAAGTTGAAGATAGAGCTGGTCACTCGAGCCAGCCCATTTGATAGGAGGAGGTGTAAACCTGATGGAATAAAGCTCAAGAAAAGAATAGAAAAAGTATAAACTAGATAATCCACGATAAAACTACTCAATGATGAAAGAGCGAATTTCAAAATGTTTTTGTAAATCATTAAACCATCTCGAATAGGTCGGAAGTGAGAAGCTTGATTGTCGTTTATATAGACTGTTTCAATAGGAACTTCCAAAATCGGATATTGCTTGCTGGCTTCCAATAGCATGTTCATTTCGTACTCATAGCGTTGTCCTTCCACTTCCATCATAAAAGGAATCAAGTCTGTAGTGAAAGCACGAAGTCCTGTCTGTGTGTCTGAAACTGCTACGCCTGTTTGTATTTTAAATAAGATACGTGTCAAGCTATTTCCAAAGCGACTACGCAAGGGAACCTTGCCAGTAAAAGCACGAACACCAAGAACCAGAGTGCTAGGATTTTCGTTGGCCTTGTTACTAGTACGGAGTATGTCCCAAATCTTGTGTTGACCATCCGCATCTGCTGTAACGATCGTTCCAGGCATCTTGAGGGATTGAATGTAAGCAAAAGCTGTTTTCAAAGCCTGACCCTTACCTTGATTGACCTGATGACGAAGTACAGTCCCATAGTTTTCAGCCTGAGCAAATATTTCTTTACATTCAGGAGAACTACCATCATCAATCACAATGATAGAAAAATCACCCTTCTTGTGAATTTTTTCAATCAGTGTTAGCAGATTAAAATCAGGTTGATAAGCTGGAATAACTAGATAATTCATAGCTGTACCTCTTTCTTTTTGTTTGTATAAGTATACGTTCACTTGCTTAAAAAATCCTTATAACTGCTTTTTTATAAAAATAAATTGATGATTTCTCAAAAATAGACCATAAAGAGAAAACTCCATAGAAATGATTTCTACAGAGTTAGAACAGTATCTTTATAATAAATCTCTATAACTTATCCTTTAATTTCTCAACAAAGAGATAGGCTGCTGGACAGGTCAAAGTATTCTTAATCGTCAAATGGTTGATTTGATGGATCTTTTTGCGGTCAGTATGAGGGAATTCACGACAGGCCTTTGGACGAACGTCATAGATGGAACAGAGATTATCTCCTCCTAAAAATGGGCAAGGCATGGATTTGAAAACCTTGTCTCCATCTTCATCCACCTGCAGAAATTCAGCTTCAAAGGCCGGCAATTTCATTTTGAAATATTTGGCAATACGGGTGATGTCTGCCTCTTTGAAGTCAGGACCCAAAGTCTTACAACAGTTAGCACAGGCGGTACAATCAATCTCCTCAAAGACTTCTTGGTGAATCTGCTGGGCTATCTTATCCAAGTTCTTAGGTGGCTTTTTCTTTAAATTGGCTAAAACTTTACGGTGCTCCTTTTGCTTTTGCAAGGCTAGCTGATGGTAATACTCAATATCAATTTCTTTAGACATGATTTCTCTCTTATTCTAATTATTTTCCCCTATTATACCATTCCTCTGAACCATTGAAAAGTGGACTTTATTAGACTATACTTTCCCAAAATACATAAAAAACCTTGCAACTAGGTTACAAGGTTAATGACATTAATCAAAGTTAACGTATTCTTTTTGAAGTTCAAGAACTTCTTCCATTGTTGAACACTCTGTAAGGGCACGGTTAGCGTACTCTTCCATCTTAGCAGTATCCAATTTCTTCATCAAGCTACGTGTACGAAGGACTGATGTTGCTGACATAGAGAATTCATCCAAGCCCATTCCGACAAGAAGTGGAACAGCTGTTTGGTCACCAGCCATCTCACCACACATACCAGCCCATTTACCTTCAGCGTGAGCTGCCTTGATAACGTTGTTGATCAAGCGAAGGATTGATGGGTTATATGGTTGGTAAAGGTATGAAACTTGCTCGTTCATACGGTCTGCCGCCATTGTATATTGAATCAAGTCGTTTGTACCAATTGAGAAGAAGTCTACTTCTTTAGCAAATTGGTCTGCAAGCATCGCTGCTGCAGGGATTTCAATCATGATACCAACTTGGATGTTATCCGCAACTGCAACTCCTTCAGCAAGAAGATTTGCTTTTTCTTCTTCATAAACTGCTTTAGCTGCACGGAATTCTTTCAAGAGGGCAACCATTGGGAACATGATACGCAATTGACCATGAACAGAAGCACGAAGAAGGGCACGGATTTGTGTACGGAACATTGCATCTCCAGTTTCAGAAATAGAGATACGAAGGGCACGGAATCCAAGGAATGGGTTCATTTCATGTGGCATATCGAAGTAAGGAAGTTCCTTATCTCCACCGATATCCATTGTACGAACAACCACTGGTTTACCATTCATTCCCTCAAGAACAGCTTTGTATGCTTCATACTGCTCGTCTTCTGTTGGGAAATCTTGAGAATCCATGTACAAGAACTCTGTACGGTAAAGTCCAACAGCTTCTGCACCGTTGTTGTTAACACCTTCAACGTCTTTTGGAGTACCAATGTTAGCGGCCAACTCGAAGTGTTTACCGTCAGCAGTCACTGTTTGAGCATCTTTCAAAAGGGCCCATTCAGCTTTTTGTTTAGCATAAGCTTCACCAGCTGCTTTAAATTCTGCCGCTTGTTCATCTGTTGGGTTGATAATCACTTCACCAGTAATTCCGTTAACGGCAAGGATATCACCGTCTTTCACCACTTCAGTGATGTTATTTGTTCCCAATACAGCTGCAATTTCAAGTGTACGTGCCATGATAGCTGAGTGGCTTGTACGTCCACCGATGTTTGTTACAAAAGCTTTTACAAAGTTTTTGTCCAATTGAGCTGTATCAGATGGTGTCAAGTCATGCGCAATTACGATTACTTCTTCATTGATAGAAGCTGGGTTTGGCAATCTCTTGCCAAGAAGGTTTGCCAATACACGTTTTGTCACGTCGCGGATATCCGCTGCACGTTCTTGCATGTATGGGTTGTCTTCCATGCCTTCAAAGATAGTGATGAACATATCAGTCACTTCTTTAAGACCTGCTTCTGCATTGACTTTCTTAGCACGAATTGTTTCTTTAATCTGACCAATCAATTCTGGGTCAGAAAGAACCATCAAATGAGCGTCAAAAACTTGAGCCGCTTCTTCACCAAGCGTACCTACAGCTTTCTCGCGGATAAGAGAAAGCTCGTTTTGAGAAGCTTCAAGAGCAACATCCAAACGAGCCTCTTCTGCGTTTGTATCTTCGACTGAAATAGTCTCGAATGACAAATCCGGTTGAACGAGTAGATATGCTTTTGCAACTGCAACACCGTCAGATGCCGCGATTCCTTTAAGCATTTCTGTCATTTCCCTTATGCCAATCCTTCTTTTTCCATTGTTTCTGAGATTGCAGCGATAGCGTCATCTGCATCTGCACCTTCAGCTGAGATAGTTACGTCAGCACCTTGGCCAACACCAAGACTCATAACACCCATAATTGATTTAAGGTTAACTGATTTACCTTTGTACTCAAGAGTGATATCTGAAGCAAATTTGCTAGCAGTTTGTACCAACAATGTTGCTGGACGTGCGTGAATACCTGTTTCTGCCACTACGTGGAAATCTTTAGAAGCCATAGTTTGACTCTCCTTTTGTTCTTTCTTTTTTGAGTTATATGTGATAACCCTTACAATTTGGTATTATACCATCTTCTAGGATTTTTTTCAAGCATTTTCTGGATTTTCCTTCAATTTCCTTTCAGATAACTTGCTGAAAATCTTCTATCCTAGATAACAAAACACAGGATATAGTTTCTTTAAAAACGATTTATAGGATAATCATTGCTGTTTTATAAACCAAACACTACATATTGTGTTTTGTGAGCTTGACTAGAAAAACTGACCACTATATTTAGTTCAAATCATTGACAAAATTTTATTTTCTGATATACTAGGATAGAATTAAATTTTAAAGAGGAGTTACACAATGGTAACCGTATATTCTAAAAACAACTGTGTCCAATGTAAGATGACCAAACGTTTCTTGGACAGTAATAATGTCTCTTATCGTGAAATCAATCTTGATGAGCAGCCTGAGTACATCGATCAAGTTAAAGAGCTCGGTTTTAGCGCAGCTCCTGTTATCCAAACACCAACTGAAGTCTTTTCAGGTTTCCAGCCAGGAAAACTGAAACAATTAGCATAATCTTAGTACATCATCCAGAAGAAACTGCTTCTAGGGCTAACTTAGAAGCCTTTCTTTTGTAATTAGATAAGGGAAATTTTATGGGATTAAAACATCTTGAAGACGTAACTTACTTCCGTCTCAATAACGAAATTAACCGTCCTGTTAATGGACAAATCATGCTTCATAAAGATAAGGAAGCCTTGGATGCCTTCTTTAAAGAAAATGTAGTTCCAAACACTATGGTTTTTGATTCAATCAAGGATAAAATCAACTACCTCATTGAACACAACTACATCGAAACAGCCTTTATCAAGAAATACCGTCCAGAATTTTTGGAAGAATTGTCACAATTTATCAAAGATCAAAACTTCCAATTCAAGTCATTCATGGCAGCTTATAAATTTTACAATCAATATGCCTTAAAGACTAATGACGGTGAATATTATCTTGAAAGCATGGAAGACCGTGTCTTCTTTAACGCCCTTTATTTTGCTGATGGGAATGAAGCTATTGCAATCGATATTGCCAATGAAATCATCCACCAACGCTACCAACCTGCTACTCCTTCCTTCTTGAATGCTGGACGTGCTCGTCGTGGTGAATTGGTATCATGTTTCCTAATCCAAGTAACTGATGATATGAACTCTATCGGACGTTCTATCAACTCAGCTCTTCAACTTTCACGTATCGGTGGTGGTGTGGGAATTACCCTCAGCAACCTTCGTGAAGCTGGTGCACCTATTAAAGGCTATGAAGGAGCTGCTTCAGGTGTCGTTCCTGTTATGAAGCTTTTCGAAGATAGCTTCTCTTACTCTAACCAATTGGGTCAACGTCAAGGTGCCGGTGTTGTCTACCTCAACGTCTTTCACCCTGATATCATCGCCTTCCTTTCAACTAAGAAAGAAAATGCTGATGAGAAAGTTCGTGTAAAGACTCTCTCACTTGGTGTTGTAGTACCAGATAAATTCTATGAATTAGCTCGTAAAAATGAAGAAATGTACCTCTTCAGCCCATATTCTGTAGAACTTGAATACGGTGTGCCATTCAACTACATCGACATTACTGAAAAATACGATGAATTGGTCGCAAATCCAAATATTCGCAAGACAAAAATCAAGGCGCGTGATTTGGAAACTGAAATCTCTAAATTACAGCAAGAGTCTGGCTACCCTTATGTCGTCAACATTGATACGGCTAACCGTGCAAATCCTGTTGATGGAAAGATTATCATGAGTAACTTGTGTTCTGAGATTCTTCAAGTCCAAGAACCAAGCTTGATCAACGATGCTCAAGAATTCCTTCAAATGGGAACGGATGTTTCATGTAACCTGGGTTCAACCAACGTGGTCAACATGATGACTTCACCTGACTTTGGTCGTTCTATCCGTGCTATGGTTCGTGCCCTTACTTTCGTTACAGATAGTTCACACATCGTAGCTGTTCCTACCATCGACCACGGAAATAGCCAAGCTCATACCTTTGGTCTTGGTGCCATGGGACTTCACAGCTACCTTGCCCAACAATTGATTGAATATGGATCCCCTGAGTCTGTTGAGTTTACTAGCATCTACTTCATGCTCATGAACTACTGGACCTTGGTAGAATCAAACAATATCGCGCGTGAACGTGGTATTACCTTCCATAACTTTGAAAAATCAGACTATGCTAAGGGAAGCTACTTCGACAAGTATGTAACTGGCGAGTTTGTTCCAAAATCAGACCGTGTTAAAGAACTCTTCAAAGATGTCTTTATTCCAAGCGCTGCTGACTGGGCTGAACTTCGCGACAAGATTCAAGCAGATGGTCTTTACCACCAAAACCGTCTAGCTGTTGCTCCAAATGGTTCGATCAGTTACATCAACGACGTTTCTGCTTCTATCCACCCGATTACGCAACGGATCGAGGAACGTCAAGAAAAGAAAATTGGTAAAATCTACTATCCTGCTGCTGGCTTGTCAACAGAAACCATTCCTTACTACACTTCGGCTTACGACATGGATATGCGTAAAGTGATTGATGTTTACGCCGCTGCAACAGAGCACGTGGACCAAGGACTTTCACTTACTCTCTTCATGCGTAGTGATATTCCAAAAGGTCTTTACGAATGGAAGAAAGAAAACAAACAAACGACACGTGACTTGTCTATCCTTCGTAACTATGCCTTTAACAAGGGTATCAAGTCTATCTACTACGTCCGTACCTTTACAGATGATGGTGGAGAAGTCGGTGCTAACCAATGTGAAAGCTGTGTGATTTAATCTTTGCTTGAGTAAACTACATTTTCTCAGATAAGTATTCATTCACCCTGCTAAACTAAACTGGAATAAGCATCTATACTATGGAAAAACAAAAAAGTCGGGCTTCCGACTTTTTGTGCGAAACTACTCTAGGATTATGATAAAATAGAGATAATTGTGAGTTCGCAATACTAAACACAGAAAGAGATTTCAAATGGAAACTTACTACAAAGCCATTAACTGGAATGCCATCGAAGATGTCATCGACAAATCAACTTGGGAGAAACTGACGGAGCAATTCTGGCTCGATACACGTATTCCCTTGTCAAATGACTTGGATGACTGGAGAAAACTATCAAACAAAGAAAAAGACTTAGTTGGAAAAGTCTTTGGTGGTTTAACCCTTCTCGACACTATGCAATCTGAGACTGGGGTTCAAGCCCTTCGCGCAGATATCCGTACACCACATGAAGAAGCTGTTTTCAATAACATCCAATTTATGGAATCTGTCCACGCTAAATCTTATTCATCAATCTTTTCTACCTTAAATACAAAGGCTGAGATTGAAGAAATTTTCGAATGGACCAATACCAATCCTTATCTGCAAAAGAAGGCTGAGATTGTCAACGAAATCTACCTAAACGGTAGCCCACTTGAAAAGAAAGTTGCCAGTGTCTTCCTCGAAACCTTCCTCTTCTACTCAGGTTTCTTCACTCCCCTCTACTATCTTGGTAACAACAAACTAGCCAACGTTGCGGAAATCATTAAATTGATTATTCGTGATGAGTCTGTTCACGGAACCTACATTGGTTACAAATTCCAACTTGGTTTCAATGAATTACCTGAAGAAGAGCAAGAAAAACTCAAAGAATGGATGTACGACCTACTCTATACTCTTTATGAAAATGAAGAAGGCTACACAGAAAGCCTCTATGACGGTGTTGGTTGGACGGAAGAAGTCAAGACCTTCCTTCGCTACAATGCTAACAAGGCACTCATGAACCTGGGACAAGATCCACTCTTCCCAGATTCAGCAGATGATGTCAATCCAATCGTTATGAACGGTATTTCAACAGGAACATCTAACCACGACTTCTTCTCTCAAGTCGGAAATGGTTACCTCCTTGGTGAAGTTGAAGCCATGCAAGATGATGACTACAACTACGGTTTGGACTAATACTCTTCGAAAATCTCTTCAAACCACGTCAGCTTCGCCTTGCCGTACTCAAGTACAGCCTGCGGCTAGCTTCCTAGTTTGCTCTTTGATTTTCATTGAGTATAATTCTCCACCACTCTTAACCATCAAAAAGTAAACTAGAAACAACAAAATAATAACTTAATAAAAATATCGAAAGTTTTGAAAATAAACCTCGATATTTTTGTTTTTGTTTTATTTTGTTGTTTTTGTATTTGAATGATGAGCTAGTTTATGGTAAGATAGTAGTAGGAAACGAGGTGATAATATGCTCAAACAAGAAAAATTAGCCAAAATTTTAGAGACAGTAAATAGTAAAGGAACCATAACGGTTAAGCAGATTATGGACGAAATAGCCGTTTCAGATATGACTGCAAGGCGCTATTTACAGGAATTAGCTGATAAAGATTTGCTGATTCGTGTGCATGGTGGAGCTGAAAAACTTCGAACCAACTCCCTTTTGACTAATGAGCGATCAAATATTGAAAAACAAGCCCTCCAAACGGCAGAAAAACAAGAAATAGCCCGTTTTGCAGGCAGTCTAGTAGAAGAAAGAGAAACTATTTTTATTGGACCAGGAACAACATTAGAATTTTTTGCGCGTGAGTTGCCTATTGACAATATCCGCGTCGTGACCAACAGTCTACCTGTTTTTCTGATTTTAAGCGAACGAAAATTAACAGATTTGATTTTAATAGGTGGAAATTATCGCGAAATTACAGGTGCTTTTGTTGGCACATTGACCCTACAAAATCTCTCTAATCTCCAATTTTCTAAAGCTTTCGTTAGCTGTAATGGTATTCAAAACGGAGCTCTAGCTACTTTTAGCGAGGAAGAGGGAGAGGCTCAACGCATCGCTTTAAATAATTCTAATAAAAAATATTTACTCGCAGATCATAGTAAGTTCAATAAGTTTGATTTTTATACTTTTTATAATGTATCAAATCTTGATACTATTGTTTCAGATTCTAAACTAAGTGATTCAATCCTTTTTGAGCTATCTAAACATATTAAAGTTATCAAGCCTTAATAAACTGAAAGATTCTGGGTAACAACTCAATTTCAGAAGTAAATCTTCCCATAATAAAACGCATAGTATCAAGTTTTTTCAACACCTGATATTATGCGTTTTTCTTCGTTAAAGACTTTTTGCCCAATTGCTTTATCTGCCACCTCAAAGCTATGCATTGAGAAATCTGCGACTCGCTTCCTAGTTTAAATTTGCTCTTTGATTTTCATTGAGTATAAGCAACGTGATTAGATAAGAGTTTTGCAGAGTACTAGATATAAGATTTAACTTTTTTGAGCAATTGGTTACGATTGTTGAAACGGCATAAAATCTGAATCAAAGGAGATAGTATCCCATTCTTCAGGATTTATAAAATTTAAAAAGATATTTTTAAATTCTTCCAGCTCATAATCTGAATGACAAATCCATTCTTTACCAGTCGAGACATACCATTTTCCAAGACTTTTCAATTCTTCATTTGTCAAACACGGTATTTGAGAGCATTTTTCAAAGTTAATAATATAAACTTTTTCATAAATAGATTGGATAAAATCTTTGAACATCTTTTTGCCTCACTAAAATTCTATATCTAATGACTCATTCTACTACTCAATCACTTGAGTTTCCGCTACTTTCTTGTACCAATGAGCTGATTTTTTAGGATAACGTTCTTGCGTTTCAAAGTCTACATAGAAGAGACCGTAGCGTTTTTCATAACCGTTTGACCATGAGAAGACGTCCATCAATGACCAGATGAAGTAACCTTTTACATTAGCTCCATCTGCAATAGCATCAGATAATACTTCCAAGTGTTGTTTGACATAATCAATACGGCCATCATCGTAAACAGTGTTATCAACGAACTCATCTTTATAGCCGAGACCATTTTCAGTGATGTAAATCTTCTTGTAGTTAGGATAATCTTTCTTCACGCGCATGATTTGGTCATACAAACCTTGAGGGTAGATAATCCAATCCCAGTCCGTGCGTGGCACATAGTCAGGAGCTACACGACGACCAACACCTTTGATTTGGTATTTAGAGCTTCCTTTTTCACCTTTACCATTATGGATGATTTCAGTTTCTCCATCAAAGGCTTCCATCCAGTCACTCATATAGTAGTTAATTCCAAGGAAGTCATTCAAGTCTTTTGCGGCTTCTAATACTTCGAAATCTTCGTCACGCAAGTCAAGCTTTCCACCATTGGCAGCCAAGATAGCCTCTACCCCTGCCAGAGTCTTTTCAGAGTAGTGACCCAGATAAGTTGCATCCAAGATAAATTTATTGTGAATAATATCTTCCAACTCTGCCGCAATAACATCTGCAGGATTTTGAGGATCCAAAGGATACTTAGTTGGCAGAGCGTGAACAACACCAATTTCACCTTTATAACCTTTATCTTTATATAGCTTGACTGCACGTGCATGAGACACCATCATATTGTGGTGCGATTGGAAGACTTTAGCAAGGTCATACTGGATACCTGGAGGGAATTTACCAACTAAATATTGACCATCACCGATTGGCCCAATTTCATTAAAGGTTGTCCAGTAGTTTACTTCTGGAAATTCTTCAAAACAGAAGGCAGCATAGTCTACAAAGTGTTCAATATTTTCACGATTTAAGAAGTCGCCATTTGAGTGGAGAGATTCTGGTGTGTCAAAGTGATGAAGAGTTACAAAGGGCTCAACATGACGTTTGTGACACTCTGCAAATAGATTATGATAAAACTCGACACCTTTAGCATTTACTTCACCATAACCAGTCGGGAAAATACGTGACCAGGCAATAGAAATTCGAATGCCATTGACACCATACTCTTCTGCTAGCTTGAGGTCAACTGGGTATCGATTGTAAAAATCACTGGCTGGTTCTGCAGTGTACCAGTAGTTATCTTCAAGATATTTATCCCATGCAACTGGTCCTTTTCCATCAGTATGTGTAGCGCCTTCTGCTTGATAGGCAGCAGTTGCGCCACCAAAAATAAAGTCTTTTGGTAATGTTTTTGTCATTTTTTTCACCTATTTCTTAATTTAAATAAAGTAAAAGTGAGAGGAGTCAGTGAGCCATCCTTCTCCATCTCACTTCTTGTACCAAGTCACCGAATTAACAAGGCGATTAGGAAATTCGCCATAGCGATTTCCGTAACGATAGGAGACTGTTTCACAGTCCCTATCGTTAATCGAATTGCGCTTGTACAAATGCTAGAGCACCTTTTCCATCACGGGTTAATTTGATGTATTGAGCGCCTTCTGTCTTGGCAAGTTTAATACCGAGTTTATCGGTTTCTGCTTTCATATCTTCAAAGTTTGAAGCAACTTGAGGAGCAAGGATAACTAGATCAAACTCTGGCAACATTTCACGGTGAGCACCATAGCCACCTGCTGCTGCTTTCACAGGGACATTGTATTCTGCAGCTGCCTTGTTCAAAGCATTTGCAAGGAGACCACTTGTACCTCCACCTGCACAGAGAACGAGGACATTTGTTTCTTCAGTGATTGTATTTTGTGCTGCTTCTACACCAGCTTTCTCAAGAATAGCATCTGCTTTTGCAGTGTTGAAGTTTGCAGCAACTTTTTCTTTCAATTCATCATTAGACTTACCTGAACGTTCTTCTTCTAGAATTTGTTCATCATAGACCTTAAGGAATGGATAGTAAATGACTACGTCAACCACGATTAGAAGGGCAGCAAGAATGAATGATAGAACTTGGAAGTTCGTACCAAGAACTAGACCTAGTGGAGCTGGAGTTGTCCATGGTAGATTAGCAGTAAATGAGTTCATTCCAAGAGTTTCAATAAAGAATTTGAAAATCCAAACGTTCGCGATTGGAGCAAAAATAAATGGAATGAAGAAGATTGGGTTCAATACAAGTGGTGCACCAAACAAGATTGGTTCATTTACACCAAAGAATGTTGGAACTACTGAAGCACGTCCGATTGCACGGTTACGTTTTGATTTTGTTAACCACATGAACATGAATGGAACAACCAGTGTCGCACCTGTACCACCCATGGTAACGATAAACATTTGTGTACCAGAAGTAAGAATCTTGTCAGCGTGCATACCTTGTTGGAGAAGGTTCAAGTTGACTTCAGCATTTGCATAGGTAATAGCTGCGATTGCTGGTTCAACGATAGATGGACCATGAATACCAACAAACCAGAAGAAGGCAAAGGCACCAAAGATAATGGTAATACCTAGATAACCATCAGCAGCAGAGAATAATGGTGCAAAGAATTTACCGATTGATTCAGCTACGCTTGTACCAACAAAATGACGAGCTAGTAAATCGAGAGCATAAAGTGAAACAACTGAGAGAGTGAATGGAATCACATCTTTAAAGACTTGCGAGATATTTGGTGGAACTTCGTCAGGCATGCGAATAGTGACGTTGTTCTTAACACAAACCTTATAGATTGCTACGGTAACAAAGGCAGCAAGGAAGGCTGAAAGCAAACCTTTTGTCCCCAAGAATCCAGTAGCTAGGCCGTTTTCGATAGGATCAGCTGCCAACATCAACAAACCAACAATTGCTGCCAACAATGTTGACATATAGTTGATTTGATTGGTTTTCTCCATGCTTCGATTGACTGAGTCGGTCAATGACTTAGCTGTTGTACCAGCTACCAAGAGAGCCAGAATTCCCATTGAATAGCTGTAAGGTTTCATCAGAAAAGCTACAACTTCATCAGACCATTTAAAGCCCCATGAGTTTGGTACAAAGGCAATCAAGATAAAAATACTTGAGAAGAGAATAACAGGCATACCTGCAATGAAACCATCACGAATAGCACGAAGATAGATATTACGAGATAGTTTCTCAAAGAAAGGCTTTCCTTTCTCGATAAATGCAATTAGTTTATTCATTACTTAACTCCTCTCTTGTAGAGTTCGATTAAATGGTGCATCAAATCTTTTAACAAAATAGTTGTCATCAAGTGATCTTGACCATGCATCATGGTTACGCTATAAGCCAAATCCTCGCCAGCTGCTTCCTTGGTCAATAGACTTGTTTGCGCGTGGTGTGCCTCTGCGATACAGCTACCAGCTTCCTCTACAAGAGCGTCCGCTTTTGCAAAATCACCAGCTTCAGCAGCCTTCAAGGCTTCCAATAGTTTTGAACGAGCGTCGCCAGCATAGGCTACGATTTCAAAACCTAACAATGTTACTTCTTCTCTATTCATGATAGAATTCTCCTTATATAGTTTTAAATAAATTTTTATGACAATAAACGTTGGATATGTAGAACTAGATAAACTCGTTCACTTTTATACAAATCAAGACCCGTATGTTGCGTAATCACATCATAAATCTTGGAACCAATCTCGAAGGCTTTTGGATAGGATCGTTTGATGTGATCTTCCATATCCAGAAGCGATTGGTTATCATCCCTAGATCTGTCTAAATAATCCAAGAAATAATTCAGATGAATCATAAAACGATCATAGAAATGATTATTCTCTTTGGTTCGTTGAATTGCATAGTCCGTTAAAACTTCTTCAACATTCCTGAGAATTTCTTTCCTCTTATCAATCGACTCCACAAGTTCCACTTCATTTTCACCTTCGGCATTGATGAAATGATAAGCAATCCGAATAATTTCGTCCTCAGGGAAATGATCTGCTAGCTTCTGACGGTAAATTTCAAAAGCTTCATTTGCGATTTGAAAAGCGACAGGATACTTAGTGGAAATATCTGGCAGATTACTATCCTTATACCTTCCTTGTGCTAGAGCTTGGTAAGAACAGTAAATATGATCTGTCAAGGTTACGTAGAGATACTCTTGAATCGGATAATGATATTTCTTGGAAAGCTTATCAATAATCTCATAAGTCACTGTGATAAAATCAAGCGGAACATCTTTGAGGAGAGCCATAAAGTTTTCTCTTGACTCTTCGGTCTTCATCCGAAATATTTTCTCAACCTGCTGTTCAGCAATCAAATCTCCTTTCTTCTTTCCAAATGCAATCCCCTTACCAATCACAATCACTTCTTCTCCTTTATCATTTCTGACAAGCGAGACATTGTGATTCATTGGATTTAGAATTCGATACATGTCAACCTCCTTTTATATCTTAAAGGTATATGAGTACAAAAAATGATCACAAATGAACTAGAAAATCAGCCGATTTCTAATTCACCTGTGATCATGCCTAATATTACTTAGTAACACTCACCTTGTATTAACTTGTGATTTAAGTATAGCACAAGTAAGTTATTTTGTAAACCTTTACATACAACTTTTTTTAAATTTTTTTAGATTCATGTTCCTAAACTAGAAGGACTTTCTTAAACGCGTTCTTTCCATGAAGTTGCTGTTGTTTGAAGAACTTTGTTGAGTTCGTCAATGTTTTCAAATCCAGTTGTGCGAAGCCATTCGCGAGCTGCTGCTTCACCATCTTTGATGTAAGCTTCAACTGATCCAGCCCATGTAGCACGGCCACAAAGAACTCCATTAAAGTTTGCACCTGATTCATGGGCAAATACAAGGGTATCTTGGAAAAGTTTAGCTGATACACCAGCACTCAAGTAGATATATGGCAAGTTAGTTGCTTCATCTTGTGCTTTGAAGAAGGCTGCTGCTTCTTCACGTGTATAAACTACTTCACCTTCAGCGAATCCTTCAACATATTTAATGTTAACAGGAACTTCAACTTTCAAGACATCAATGTTAAAGCGTGGGTCTGAGAAGACTTTCATAGCACCGATAACTTTGTGTGGTTTTACTTTAGCGTATTCTACAGAACCTGCGTCCGCAATTTTTTCATCGTAAGCAAGGATTTCAAGGAAGAATGGAATATCTTCAGCCACACACTCAGAACCGATACGTTCGATGTAAGCCTGTTTTTCTTGGTTGAGTTCGTCTGAGCTATCTACATCATAGTAAAGCAAGAATTTAACTGCATCTGCACCTTCTTCTTTAATACGTTTTGCAGACCAAACATCCAAGCAGTCAGGCAAGCGTTTTGTGCTTGTTGTATCATAACCTGTTTTTTCATAAGCAAGAAGGAGACCAGCTTTTTCATCAAGAGCTTTAGTTGCTGGAAGTCCATACTCAGGGTCAAGAAGCATAGATGAAGCGTATTTAGTCAATTCATCTGCTACCAAAACTTTCAGTTCTTCCATTTGAGCCACAGTTGGTTCTTCTGTTTGGTGTTGAGCCATGAGGCGTTTCAAAGCACCACGTTGGTCAAATGCAAGAGCTGAGATGATACCATTTTCATCAGAAAGTTTTTCTAAGCGTGCACGTTTTTGTTCTGTTAAAGCCATTTTATACCTCTTTTACTATTAATTGATCATATAGAGCTTGATAGTTGGCCATGTTGACATGACCAGTCATTTTTTCTTGAGCATTGAGCATACCAAGGACATTTGCCTTGATGAGTAATACTGCATCCGATTCTTTATGAAGTAGTCCTGAAGAAATTCCTGCTACAGTAGAGTCTCCAGAGCCAACAGGGTTGACTACCTGAATTCTAGGAATATCTACCTTGTAGAAAGTGTTGCCGTGTTTGGCAAAAGCACCATTGGCACCAAGTGAAACGATAATCCATTCAATCCCTGCAAACAAAGGTTCTTGAAGTACTTCTTTTAATTCATCCAAATCCTCAGAAACTTCTCTTCCAAGAAGCTGAGATAATTCCTCATTATTTGGTTTGATGACTGTTGGTTTATGTGATGATTCAAGAACCGCCTGAAGTGCTGCACCAGAGCAGTCCAAGACTACAGGCTTGCCAGCTTGATTAGCAAGTTCTACCAAGCTCGCATAGTAGTCAACTGGAAGGCCAGCTGGTAAACTACCTGAGATAGCTACTACTTCAACTGACTCCAGAAGATTTTTGAAATGTTCCAAAAAGTCTTGACCTTCTTGTTCAAGAACTTCAGGTCCTTTTTCAAGAACTTCTGTTTGGTTGTCTCCGTGAAGAATAGCGATACAGTTACGAGTTTCTCCCTGAATAGAAAAGAAATCTTTCTTTACTTGATCATCGATATGTTCAACCAAAAACTCACCAAGTTTACCACCAACTAAACCAGTAGCAAGAACAGAATCTCCAAATTCTGAAAGTACTCGGGTAACATTGAGTCCCTTACCACCAGCCGTTTTGGTTACATCCACCACACGATTGACAGTATCAATCTTCAACTCATCCAAGGGATAGGAAATATCAATGGATGGGTTCATTGTGACTGTTAAAATCATAAGTCACCTCTTAGTCGTGGTATTCTCCACGATCCCATTTTTCAAGGAATTCAGTGAAGAAGTTTGCGTCTGTTTGTTGAGCATTGTGACTTTCAACGTGTTCAATTTTCGCAATCAATTTTTTGTTTTCTTCAGATGGTTTGTATTCAGCATGGATGAAAGCTTCGATGATATCGCACATGAGCAATTCACCAGTAATCTTACCACCAAAGCCGATAACGTTAGCGTTCAATTGTTCTTTAGCATAAAGGGCTGTTGTCATATCACGAACCAAGGCAGAACGGACACCTGGAACTTTATTTACAGCGTTGTTGATACCAACACCAGTACCACAGATACATACTCCAAGATCAGCTTGACCGCTAGTTACAGCTTCACCAACTTTTTTACCAAAGATTGGGTAGTGAGTACGTGTGTGGTCATAGGTACCAAAGTCGATGACTTCATATCCTTTTGATTTCAAAAATTCTGAAACCGCCATTTTTTCATCTGTTACGATGTGGTCACATCCAATTGCAATTCTCATTTTTAACTTACCTTTCTTACTGTAATCTAATTAGCACATTTTGTTCAACATGTCGACCCGAATTTGGTGACGACCACCGTCGTATTTACCGTTAACAAATCCTTTAGCGATGTTTTTAGCCAATTCATCACCAACAAGTTGTGCACCCATAGTGATCATACGTGAGTTGTTGTGGCCACGAGTCATATAAGCTGAACGTTCGTCAGATACTTCTGCAGCAACCATTCCTTTGATTTTTGTTGCGACCATAAATGGACCAGCACCGTAAGCATCAATCACGATACCAAGGTTTTGTTCTTCTTTGTTTACTTCTGCAGCAACAGCGAGAGTCACATCAACAAAGTCTTGACCTTCAGCTGTAACATCCACAACGTGGAAATTTTCTTTTTCTAAGAAGTCTTTCACAACTTCTTTCAATCTCAAACCTGCAGCATCTGCACCGATAACAATAGACATATTGTATACTCCTT
This sequence comes from Streptococcus sp. 1453, assembly GCF_013276955.1. Taxonomy (NCBI): domain Bacteria; kingdom Bacillati; phylum Bacillota; class Bacilli; order Lactobacillales; family Streptococcaceae; genus Streptococcus; species Streptococcus sp. 1453. The sequence continues at coordinate 89,990 of NZ_VMLZ01000003.1, read as the reverse complement.
TTTATTTTTTCTATGCTGGATTCCAGCAGTGTATTGGCTGTCTTTAAAAAACAGTCAATTAGTCCTCACAAACATAATATACTACTATTGTTTGAAAAAGTCAACAGTTTGTGTTTGTTTTTGTTATTTATTTTTTACTTTTTTATAAAACTTCTATCTCAAACCCTAATTTTTCAACCTGATTGGCTTCTAAGAGACGAACATTCTTCTTATCTTCTAAATGATCTCCTTCTTCAAGGGATGTTGACAAGCCAGACCATGGCTCAAAGGCAATGAAAGGCCCCTTGTTCAAAGTTGACCAGATGATGAGGTTTGGAAACTCTGCAAAGTGCACTTTCAATCCCTTATCATGTTTACGGGAACGAAGGGCAATTGTTCGAGATTGCAATTCATCTAAGGTAACTGCATCTGTGCTGAAAAGATCATAACTAAGATCTATTTCTTTTTGTCCCTCTAGCCATGGACTTCTATCTTGAAAATCCAGCATCCCCGTGTCTGGGAAAGGACGTGGAACAGAGCAAGTCTCTTCTTTCTCAAACTCTAAGTAGTAATCTTCATAGACCTCATCATCCAGTAGAGGACAATTAAATCCTGGATGTCCACCAATAAAGTAAGGCATGACCTTGCTAGTTTCTTTATTGAAAATTTTATATTGAGTCCGTACTGTCTTGCCAGTAAGGCTATAAGTGATCTCTAAACGAAAATGATAAGGATAGTTTTGATAGCTATTCTCATCGTCTTCAATTGCAAAAGTTACACTCTTATCTGTCTGTTCAACTAATTCAAATTCTTTCTTGCGAACCAAACCATGACGAGGAATCTTTCCTTGGATTTCTTGCCCCTTCTCATCTATATAGATGGCTGTATCCTCTCTCAATGAACCACAAATGGGGAAGAGAACAGGGGCTTGTCCACTCCAATAAGTAGCATCCCCTTGCCACAAATACTCAACTCCCTCGGCATCTTTTATTGAAGACAGAGCCCCACCAAAACTGTTAAATTGAACTCTTAATTGTTCTGATTTTAATTCAATTACCATTATTTTCTCCGATTTCTTGATAGTTTATAAAAAACTAGGCTGTCACTCCTAATGGTATGACAACCTAGTTTCAACAATTTACGCTCTGCGAAAATCCAATTCAAACTTCGTCAGCGTCGCCTTGCCGTACTTTAGTACAGCCTGCGGCTAGCTTCCTAGTTTGCTCTTTGATTTTCATTGAGCTTACATTTTATAGGAGCGCATTATTTTGCTTTTGCTGCGTACTCTTCGTTACGTTTGATCATTTGTTTTCTGTACCATGCAAAGATACCGATATAGAATACAAGGAAGACTACAGCACCAAGGATTGCTTTGATATCACCAGTTGTAGTGTTACCAATCGTCCAACCAAGAAGTTTTTCGATTGGTCCTTCAAGAGTTGAGTGAGTGATCAATTGAGTTTCGCTCACACCTGCTGGGAAGGCACCTACACCTTTAGCAAGTTCTGTTGCAAATGGTGCGATAAGTGTACCTGAAAGAAGGAAGAGTGGCAACAAGAGTGTTCCGAAGATAATCATACGGAGCAATTTACCACGAGTTACAACCAAGAGAGCTGGAGTAACACCCATAGCAATGATACCTGCAAGTGGCAAGATACCATTTCCGACTTTTGAAAGAAGTACTGCTTCAACCAACATGATTGGTGCAAGTACGTTAGCACAAGCCCAAATTTCAGCACGACCAGCGATGAATGGCCAGTCAAGACCGATGTTGAATTTACGTCCTTGAAGACGTTTAGTAGCAACGTTTGTAATACCTTGTGAAAGTGGTTCTACTGCTGCGATGAACCAAGAACCGATAAGTGAGAAGAGTTCCAAAGATACACCGGCAGTCAAACCAAGAGACAACCATCCTTTAATAACCAGACGCCATTTATCTGCATCTTCAACACCTGCAATTGGATGTGGAGTTCCCATAATACCGATTACAATACCAAGAATGAAACCGATAAAGAATTTAGATCCCCAGAAACCGATTTTCTTGTTCAATTTAGCAGCATCAAAGTCATATTTATCAAGGCCTGGGAAGAATTTTTCAAAAATCTTATCCAAAACCATGATAACTGGGTTCATCATGTAGTTCATGTGAGTTGATGTCATTGGTGATGAACTTGGTGCGTTAAGAAGGTCGTCAAATGTAGGTTTCATCAAGTCAGAGTTGATAATTTTCAACACACCAACAAGTACGATAGCTGCTGTAGCAATCAAGAGTGAAATCCCTTGGCTCACACCGTTGTTGTCTGCATACCATTTAATCAAGAGACCTGTGATAGACAAATGCCAGATATCGAAGATATCGACGTCAAGTGTATCAGTTTTCTTCATAGCAAGCATCACTACGTTGACAATCAACATGATGAGCAAGAAGTAAAGTGTCCAAGCAGATCCCCAAGTGATTGTTGCAAGTGGTGCCCAACCAACGTCAGTGATACTCAATTGGATACCAGTGTTTTCAACGAATTTTGCAAGTGATGCTGAGAAAGCACCATTTAGCATACCGATGATAGCTCCGATACCAGTAAGAGCGATGGCAAGTTTGATACCACCTTCAAGCGCTTTGGAGAATTTCACTCCAAAAAGTAGAGCCAATAATGTCAAAATGATTAACATGATGACAGGTCCACCCATATCTAAGATAGGTGTGAAAAATTCTTTGATTAGGCCAAAGATTGCATCCATAACAGTTCCTCCCTTTTTTATGTTATATGAATGTTAACAAATTAAAATTAGCTTAACCCGTGTTCTTTAATAGCTGCTTCAATATTATCATATACTGGAGCACTCATAGCTGGGATACGGAATAAGATTGGTCCAGCTTCGATAACTGGAATACCTGGGTCAAAACCAAGGTCTGTCGCAGCAATTGGTGTGAAGATGTCATAACCTTTGATAAGGTCTTCGTTAACGTCTTTGACCATGACTGCATCACAGTGCACATCGTAACCACGGTTTGAAAGTTCTTCTTCAAGAGCACTTTTAATTTGGTGGCTTGAGTTAACACCTGCACCGCAGGCAGCAAGAATTTTAATCATATGGATTTCCTCCGATTTAATATTTTTAATAGACAAGATTAAGCAATTGCTTCAGCGATATAAGCATAGAGGGCTTCTGGTTCAGAAATTTTTGATAGGTCTTCAAGATGACCATTTCCAGTAAAGAAGTCCATCAACTGAGCAAGAATGTTTGTTTGACTTGAACTTGAGTTATTAATGATAAAGAAGAGCAAGGATACCTCTACTTCCTTATCTGGTGCAATCATGTTGTGGAAAGTCACCGGTTTATCTAATCGAACGACCACAACTTTTTCAGCTAGATTATGAACAATATCTGTATGAGGAATAGCCACATTCGGCAAATCCTTACCCAAAAATTCCATATCTAAGCCAGTTGGAAATGACTTTTCACGCGTGATCAAGGCTTCACGATAGGTTGGAGTCACGATTTCTAGTTCTTCCAATAAAGTCGAAACCTGATCAAAGAGATGTTCTTGATTATCCGCTTCTAAGCAAAACACAAGGTTTTTGTCAAAGAAATGATCTAATCCCATAAAGTTTTCCCTTCTTTCCATTAACTTTATGCCATAAGTATAACACTATATGAAATCGTTGTCAATAGTTTTCTGTTGATTTTTGTCTCTTTTTTTATATTTTTGTTGTGTTTATAGTTTGTTATATAAAAATAAACACACAAACAAATACTACCAGCATTTTTTCTGTTCTAATACTCAATGAAAATCAAAGAGCAAACTAGGAAGCTAGCCGCAGGTTGCTCAAAACACAGTTTTGAGATTGTAGATAATACTGACGAAGTCAGCTCAAAACATGATTTTGAGGTTGTAGATGAAACTGACGAAGTCAGCTCAAAACATGGTTTTGAGGTTGTAGATGAAACTGACGAAGTCAGCTCAAAACACTGTTTTGAGGTTGTAGATAAGACTGACGAAGTCAGTAACCATACATACGGCAAGGTGACGCTGACGTGGTTTGAAGAGAGTTTCGAAGAGTATAAAAACTAAAAAAGCAGGCCATCTAAACCTACTTTACGATTGATTCTTATATAAATTCCTATTAACAAGAAAAACAATTCTGATAACTTATTCTTCATCCATACTCAAGACGCTGAGGAAGGCTTCTTGTGGAACTTCTACTGATCCGATAGCTTTCATGCGCTTCTTACCTGCTTTTTGTTTTTCAAGGAGTTTGCGTTTACGAGAAACGTCACCACCATAACATTTAGCAAGTACGTTCTTACGAAGGGCCTTGATATCAGTACGAGCTACAATCTTGTGTCCAATTGCTGCTTGGATTGGAACCTCAAATTGTTGGCGAGGAATAATTTTCTTGAGCTTATCAACAATGAGTTTCCCACGTTCGTAGGCAAAGTCCTTGTGAACGATAAAGCTGAGGGCATCCACCTTGTCTCCATTGAGAAGGATATCCATTTTCACCAGCTTAGATGGGCGATATTCTGACAATTCGTAGTCAAAGCTAGCGTAACCACGTGTCGAAGACTTAAGCTTATCAAAGAAATCAAAGACGATTTCAGCAAGTGGAATTTGATAGATAACATTGACACGGTTATCATCGATATAATCCATAGTCACAAAATCCCCACGCTTACGCTGAGCTAATTCCATGACTGCTCCGACGAACTCCTGTGGCACCATGATTTGCGCCTTGACATAAGGTTCCTCAATGGTCGCAATTTTAGTTGGATCTGGGAACTCAGATGGGTTAGACACATCCATAGACTCACCGTCGGTCAAATTAACCTTATAAATAACAGACGGAGCTGTCATGATGAGGTCAATGTTGAACTCACGTTCCAAACGCTCTTGGATAACATCCATATGGAGAAGTCCAAGAAATCCACAACGGAAACCAAATCCAAGTGCCTGAGATGTTTCTGGTTCAAACTGAAGACTAGCATCATTCAGTTGCAATTTTTCAAGGGCTTCACGCAGGTCATTGTACTTGTTTGACTCGATAGGATAGAGACCCGCAAAGACCATAGGATTCATCTGCTTGTAACCATGTAATGGCTCTGCCGCAGGATTGGTTGCCAAAGTAACTGTATCACCCACACGAGTGTCTTGAACCGTCTTAATAGAAGCCGCAATATAACCAACGTCACCAGTCGCAAGAAAATCACGACCAACTGCTTTCGGTGTAAATATACCGACTTCGGTCACATCAAAGGTCTTGCCATTGCTCATAAGCTGAATCTTATCGCCAGGTTTGACCACTCCGTCCATAACACGAACTTGGAGAATAACCCCACGGTAGGCATCGTAAACAGAGTCGAAAATCAAGGCCTTAAGTGGCGCCGTCACATCACCTGTTGGCGCTGGCACTTTTTCTACGATTTGCTCAAGAATTTCTTCGATACCGATACCAGCCTTGGCAGAAGCCAAAACTGCTTCACTGGCATCCAAACCAATCACATCTTCAATCTCCGTACGCACTCGCTCTGGATCTGCAGCTGGCAGGTCAATTTTGTTAATGACTGGCATGATTTCCAAATCATTGTCCAAGGCCAGATAAACGTTGGCAAGGGTTTGAGCCTCAATCCCTTGGGCAGCATCGACCACCAAAATCGCCCCCTCACAGGCAGCGAGTGAACGTGAAACTTCATAAGTGAAGTCAACGTGCCCTGGTGTGTCAATCAAGTGGAAAATATAAATTTCCCCATCTTTTGCAGTGTAATTCAACTCAATGGCATTCAACTTAATGGTAATCCCACGTTCCCGTTCTAGATCCATGCTATCCAAAAGCTGGGCCTGCATTTCACGACTTGAAACGGTCTCTGTTTTTTCCAAAATGCGGTCTGCTAGAGTCGACTTTCCGTGGTCAATATGGGCGATAATAGAGAAGTTACGGATCTTCTCCTGTCGTTTTTTCAATTCTTCTAAGTTCATGATTCTCTTCCTTTCAGGGTATCTATTTATTATAAATTGTTTTTGACATTTTGACAAGACCATACCCTGCTAGGAGTACTAATCTTCAGCGACAAAGCCGTCATTTTCAATAAAGTGGTGTTCTGTCATTCCTTGGTCTGTAAAGACAATCCCATGAAGGACACCACCATAGACAGCTCCTCCGTCCATCCCAATCTTGCCATCTTCTGTAGTCCAAAGCTCAGCAGTACCACGCTCTTGCTTCAGCAAACCATAAACCGGTGTATGGCCAAAGACAATGGTTTTTCCAGTATGGTTTTCTGCTTCGTGGAATGGTTTTCTAAGCCAGACTTTCTTATAATCTGTTGTTTCATGCCAGTCGTCTAAGGTCAAATCAATACCTGCGTGCACAAAGATATACTTATCTGTCTCTACCACAAATGGCATTTGACGAATAAATTCGACTAATTCTGCCGCTTCGGTGGCAACACGCTTGGCATCTTCTACTCCATCAACTGGGGCATCCAAGGGACGACCTAGGATAGAGTTAATAGTTGTATCTCCACCATTGCGACGATAATGGTCATAACTTTCTTCTGGGTTATCGAGCCAAGTCAAAAACATATACTCGTGGTTCCCTGACAAACAGATAGCCCCTTGATTGTCCACCAAGTCCTTGACCATTTCAAGGACACGGCGACTATCTTCACCACGGTCAATCAAATCGCCTAGAAAGAGCAACTGGGTCTGACCATCCCATGTTTTGAGAAGGTCTTCCAGCATCCCAGCTTTTCCATGAACATCTCCAATTACATAATAGCCTGTCATCTTATTTCTCCCTGTTTCTCAACAATTCTCTGGCTTGCGTCAGGGCTGCTTCCGTCACATCATCACCTGCCAGCATCTTGGCAACTTCTTCCACTCGCTCTTCAACCGTCAAGAGACGAGCAGTTGAAACCGTTGAATGGTCATTACTAATCTTCTCAATAAAGAATTGATAATCCGCAATCGCAATCACTTGTGGTAAATGGGAAATAGCTAGAACCTGCCCATGCTGACCAATCTTGTGAATCTTCTGTGCAATAGCCTGAGCTACACGACCTGAAACTCCTGTATCCACCTCATCAAAGACAATACTAGTCTTACCCTCTTTACGAGAAAAGGCAGACTTAATGGCTAGCATGAGACGAGATAATTCCCCACCAGAAGCAACCCTGACCAAGGGTTTAAAGTCTTCGCCAGGGTTGGTTGAAATGTAAAACTCAACCATTTCATTGCCCTCACGACTGAATTTGCCCTTGCTAAAACGAACTTGAAACTGGGCTTTTTCCATATACAGATCCTGCAGTTCTTGTTTAATCTCAGATTCTAATTGCTGGGCCAGGTCATGACGAGCAGATGCAAGCTGAACTGCCAAGTCGACAAGATTGACTTCCAATTTTTTCAGCTCTGCTTCCATGTCCTCAGATGAAAGGTTATTTCCTGTCAAGAGATTGTATTCATCCGTAATCTTGGCAAAATAAAGCAAGACATCATCAACAGTCCCACCGTACTTACGGGTAATAGTATGAAGGAGGTCCAAACGATTCTCAACCTGCATGAGACGATTGCCGTCAAAATCAAGATTCTCGATAATAGCTTCCAGACGCTTGCTAATATCTTCTAAGACATAGTAGGTCTCAGACAGTGAGCTTGAAATTTCACGGTATTCAGGGTCGTACTCTTCAACACTTTCCATGTCATTCATGGCTGAACGAACATTGGCCAGACTTGAAAAATCTTCATTGTCCAACATGCTGTAGGCATTGGTCAGTGTATCCGCAATATTTTTATGATTGAGAAGTTTATCACGCTCTTGATTGAGAGCCAGATCTTCTCCAGCCTGCAAGTTTGCTGCCTCAATCTCTGCCATTTGAAATTCCAACATTTCGATACGTGCCTTATGTTCTTGTTGGTTTTTCTTGACTTCCAGAACCTGCTTGCGCATTTTCCGATAAGCATCAAAACTCGTCTGATAGGTTTCTTTCAATTTCCAAAAAGATGCATCGCCAAATTCATCCAGCATCTGGATATGCAGTTGGGGACGCATTAACTCTTCTTGGTCATGTTGACCATGAATATCCACAAGATGTTGTCCAATAGCACGCAAAACAGACAGATTAACCATCTGGCCATTGACACGACTAATACTCCGACCATTTTGCAAGATTTCCCGACGAATGATAATTTCATCACCCAATTCTAAACCTTGCTCATCAAAAATTTCCTGTAAAAGGCGACTATTCTCAACTGAGAAAAGCCCCTCAATCTCTGCCTTTGGCGCACCATGACGAATAACATCTGTCATCGCACGAGCTCCCAACATCATATTCATGGCATCAATGATAATTGACTTCCCTGCACCCGTTTCACCAGTCAGGACAGTCATCCCCTTTTCAAAATTGAGGGAAATAGCCTCAATAATGGCAAAGTTTTTTATCGAAATTTCAAGTAACATATAGACCTACCAATTTTTTACTTGTTCAAAGATTTCCTCAGCTAGACTTTCACTTCTGGCAATGACTAAAATCGAGCTATCATCAGCCAAACAGCTAAAAATCTTGTCCGCAAACGTCTCGGTTAACTGAGCTTTTACAAAAGCCGTATTTCCTGGAATAACTTGAAGATTGATCATCTTGTCCATCAAGTCTGCCGATTCGATATTGTCTTCAGCCAGTTGCAAACTTTTTACGATTGATTTTGGCAATTCATAGACATAGGTGTTGTCTCTCAAAGGAATTTTGACAATACCTAGCTCTTTGATATCTCGGGATACCGTTGCCTGAGTGGCAGTGATGCCAGCCTCTTTCAAATGTTCTACGATTTCTTCTTGTGTACCGATTTGATAATCTGTCACAAATCGTCTAATTTTTTCAAGTCTCTCTTTTTTATTCATTTTTAAATTGACTATGCGCCCTCTCTACTACTTCTTCAATCTCAGCAAGAACCTGATTGCTTGCTGACTCTTCTTTTTTCAAATACGCTAAAAACTCAATATTTCCATGTCCACCTTGGATGGGAGAAAAATCCAAACCAAGGACTGAAAAGCCTTCCTCTACTGCCATAGCTGTGACAGATTCAAGGACATTTTGGTGAACCTTGGCATCTCGAATAATTCCATTTTTCCCAATCTGCTCACGTCCTGCCTCAAACTGAGGCTTAACTAGAGCCACAACCTGACCTTGATCGGCCAAGACACGATGCAAGGCCGGAAGAATCAGACTGAGGGAAATGAAACTCACATCAATACTGGCAAAGATCGGTTCCTGCTCGAAATCAGTCTTTTCAGCATAGCGAAAATTGAACTGCTCCATACTGACAACTCGTGGGTCTTGGCGTAATTTCCAAGCCAATTGATTGGTACCAACATCAACTGCAAAGACCAACTCGGCACCATTCTGCAACATGACATCGGTAAAACCTCCAGTAGAAGCACCGATATCAATCGTGGTCGCTCCATCAACTGACAAATCAAATACCTGCAAGGCCTTTTCTAATTTCAAGCCACCACGGCTGACATACTTGAGTTTTTCACCCTTGAGTTTTAGCTCGGTGTCATCTGGAATTTTCTCTCCTGGCTTGTCAAACCGTTCTCCATTCAGGACTGCTACGACTAGACCAGCCATTACACCACGCTTGGCCTGCTCTCTCGTTTCAAACAAGCCCTGTTTATAAGCTAGTACATCCACTCTTTCCTTAGCCATTGATTCTCAAACTTTCTACTACTTTCACAATCGATTCTATTTCAAAGGGAACCTGCTGGGTAATTTCTTCCAATTTTGCATTTGCTTGATCCAAGGTTTGGTTACAAAAGGCAATTGCCTCTTCCAAGCCCAACAAGGCAGGATAGGTTGACTTTTCTGCCTGCAAGTCCTTTTGTGGTGTCTTACCGATTTCCTCAAAACTGGCGGTCACATCCAGTACATCATCTCGAACTTGAAAAGCAAGCCCAATCAATTCACCAACCGTTTTCAGCTTCACCTGCATCTCAGGTACCAATTCGGCTATAATAGCAGCCGCTTGAAAGGGATAGGCTAGTAATTTTCCAGTCTTATTAGCATGAATAGTCTGGAGCTCTTCCAAAGACAAATGTTGGCGTTCTCCCTCCATATCCAAAACCTGCCCTGCCACCATGCCCAGACTTCCTGAAGCAAGCGATAAGTTGGCAATCAAGTCCACCTTGATCTGACTTGGCAAATCTGCCTGCGCAATCAAGGCATAGGGATCTAGGAATAAAGCATCTCCAGCCAAAATTGCCATTGCTTCGCCAAATTTCTTATGATTGGTCAATCGTCCCCGACGGTAATCATCATCATCCATGGCAGGAAGATCATCGTGAATTAAGCTCCCTGTATGAATCATTTCCAAGGCTGCAGCCACCTGAGCATGAGCTGGTTGGATGACAACTTGCAAGGCTTCCAGAACTTCTAACAGAAGAAAAGGCCGAATACGCTTGCCACCAGCATGAATGGAATAGAGAACAGACTCTCGCAAACTAAAGGCAAACTGCTGGTCTCCATAAAAATCTTCCAAGGCTGACTCGACAAGAGCTAATTTTTCTTGCTTCTTCATTCAAAATCACTTTCTGTTCCGTCTTCTTGCATGACCTTGACCAAGGTCTTTTCAGCCTTGTCCAGCGTCGCTTGGAGCTCTTTTGACAAGACCATGCCCTTTTGAAAGGCAGTAATCGCATCTTCCAGAGCAATTTCACCATTTTCCAAACTTTGGACAATGGTTTCCAGTTCTGCTAGATTTTCCTCAAATTTCTTTTGTTTTGACATCTTTAACCTCTAATTCTACTTGACCATCTCGCATCAAAAGCGTCACTTGGTCTTTTTTCTTCAAACTCTCAACCGAATCAACTACGGACTCTTCTTTTTTGACAATAGCATAACCACGCGCCACAATTCGACTGGTATCCAACATGAGCAGGGCTTCTGAAAGTCGCTTGACCTCAGCAACCTTGGCATCATAAACCAGAGCCATTTGGCTACGGAGGAGCTTATCCAACTGACCTAGACGGTCTTGATAACGTTGGATTTTAGTAACAGGTGATAATTGAACCAGTCGATGCGTCCTTGCTTGGACTAATTGCTTGTTATCAGAAATCCGTGTTCGTAAACTTTGTTTTAAGCGCAGTTGCAGTTGATCCAAGCGTTGCATATAGCCATCATACAAACGCTCTGGCTGTCTAAAGATAACAGACTGACTGCATTTTTTCAAAGTTTCTTGTTTTTTAGATAGGACATTTCGGACTGCTGTTGCCATCCGCTTTTCCTGATTTTGCAAATGAGCTAATACATCCAACTTGGTCACAGGTGTTGCCAGTTCAGCAGCCGCTGTTGGCGTTGCAGCTCGTCGATCTGCCACAAAATCTGCCAAGGTCACATCCGTCTCATGCCCCACACTAGAAATAACTGGCAAACGAGACTCAAAAATAGCTCGTACCACAATTTCTTCGTTAAAGGCCCAGAGATCCTCGATGGAACCGCCACCACGACCAATAATCAACAAATCCAAATCGTCCCGTTGATTAGCACGCGCAATATTTCTAGCAATTTCCTCCGCAGAACCCTCACCTTGAACCTTAGTTGGATAAAGTAAGATATCGACACCTGGAAATCGCCTGCTGACGGTCGTGATAATATCTCGAATAACGGCTCCGCTACGGCTGGTTACTACACCAATTCTCTTAGAAAATTGGGGCAGAGGTTGCTTAAAGCGTTCTTGAAACAGGCCTTCTTCCGTCAATTTTTTCTTGAGTTGTTCAAACTGAATCGCGAGCGCCCCAACCCCGTCAGGCTCAGCCTTTTCAATGATGATGGAGTAGCTACCGCTCGGTTCATAGACCTGTACACGCCCAATCACATTGATCTTCATCCCTTCTTCCAGGTCGAAACCTAATTTCTGATAAATCCCAGACCAGATGGTCGCTTGAATAACTGCATGGTCATCCTTTAGGGAGAAATATTGGTGAGTAGGGCGTTTACGAAAATTGGAAACTTGACCAGTTAAATAGACCCGTTCCAAGTAAGGGTCTTTATCGAATTTCATTTTCAGATACTTGGTCAAAGTTGTTACCGATAAATACTTTTCCATCTCCACCTACTATTCATTTTCTTGCTCTTTCATGGGTATTATTATACCAAAAATATGCCTAAAAATCTCCATTTATGTACCATTATGAAGGAAAAATAAATAATAGGTTTACAACAAATATCTGACAGCTTATGGCATAAGAAAACGAGTATCTCCAATTACGGATATACTCGTTTTTTTGATATTTTAAAAGTGAACTTTTTGCCTTCTGCTTAAATCTTTTCGACAAAACCTTGATAACTATTTGTTACTTTCATCTTTACGTTTAGTAAACACAAAGAATGATGCTAAAGTTGTTAATAACCCAACCACAGTCATACTCATGTCCGACGCACTCCCCGTACGTGGCAATGTTGGTTTTTCCTCTTTTGGTGGCTCAACTAGTTTCGTTGGTGTCTCCTCTTTTGGTAGCTCAACTTGTTTTGTTGGTTTCTCCACTTTTGGCGGTTCCACTGGTTTTACTGGTATCTCCTCTTTTGGTGGTTCAACAGGTTTTACTGGTGTCTCCTCTTTTGGTGGTTCAACAGGTTTTACTGGTTTCTCCACTTTTGGTGGCTCCACTGGTCTCGTTGGTGGCGTTGGTTCTTTCAAGTCAGGCTTAACCGGTGGGGTTGGAGCTTTTGGTTCTTTCAAGTCAGGTTTCACTGGTTTTTCTTTATCGAACTTGTTTGGTTCTTTTGGAGCAACTCCTAATGGTGTTGGTTCTTTAAGTTCTGGTTGTTTTGGTTCAACTGGTTTCGTTGGTGGCGTTGGTTTTGGTGTTTCAACCAATTCTAGTTTCGGTTTCACATCAATATATTCGTCAACGATAGCCGTGTTGATTCCGAATAATTGAGTGAATGGGACGGTTGCACCAAATTCCAAATAGAAGCCATCTTCTGTCACTTTTATAACACCTGCACCTTTGTATTTGTAAGGTGATTCTTGGTTATCCCATACCGGGTTTCCACTGTTAATTTCATCTAATGTTTTATCGGCATAAAATCCATCATCATGTTTATAGACAAAAGATTCATTCAATTTGATAAATGAAGCATTATGAATAGCATACACAATTTCACGATAGGTACTAGGCCATGTATTCACATTGGATCCATATTTGTTAGTCATATAATCTTTGACTTTTTTGAAACCATCTTTTTTGTACTCTTCTTCATCTTTTACGTATGCTGTTTTCAATTCTGCTTTTTTTGTATTCCACTCTTGACGTTTGGAAGGGTCACTCAATAATCCGCCGGGTTTTGATGCTGTTTCGAGATCTACGTTATACAGTTTCTTAAATTCGTCATTTAAGTATTCGTCATAAACTCCTGATTTCCCATAGAATTCCTTAAACATATCCTTATTGTCTGCGAAATAATACGAATTGTCACTATAACCATGCCATCCTGTATTCATAGAACTCACTGCAAACATAACTGGTTTTTCTTTCGTTGGAATCACTTTCGTTCCATCTTCAAGATATAGAGTTGGTTTCATACGAACTCTTGTACTATATCCATGTTTTCTGAAATCACCATAGATTGATACTGAAATAGTTGGATCGTAGGCAGGAGAAATTTGCATTGTATCAACAGAACTACCAGTCTCTAAGACAGTGTATTCATAATCAATACGTGTGACTTTTTTCTTATCGTATGTGGTGTTCTCTAAGTTTGTGTAAGTCACGGTAAACGGTCTATCTTTTTTGGCAATGACAGGATATGTGGTGATATGTGGGTCTTTGCCGTATTCTCGATAACCTGTTACTGTTTCATCCCATCGTTTGATGATCTTATCTGTCAAATTATTTTTTGCTAATGCTTCATCTGATAATTGGTCGCTACTCAACTTTTTATGATTTAGTTTCCAAAAACTTCCGTCTTTCTGAGTATATTTCAACATTGCTAAAGCACCAGTATCACCAGTATCTTTAACTTCTATGCTGATTTTAGCATTTGGTTCTTTAACGAAAATCAAATAGTTTTTTTCTTCGCTTGCAAAACGACCTGGTTTCTTCGATTCTTCTTCGAATTTTTTCAATTTTTCGTTATATTCTGCTCTACGTTTATCGTTTTCAATTTTATCAGCAGCTTCATTAGATTTAACTTGTTTATTGTATTCTGCAAGTTTTGTATTGTATGTTGCGAGTTTAGCGTCATAATCAGCTTTGGCCATATTATAGTCAGTTTGAGCTTTGTTATAGGCCGCTTTATCTTTTTCATATTGTGCTTTTTTAGCATCCCACTCAGCTTTAAGTTTTTCGTATTCAGCTTTTACCTTGTCCGCCTCAGCTTTTTGTTTATTGTATTCCGAAAGGTCACTTTCGTATTTTGTAAGTGTCTCTTTATTTGTAGCTAACACTTTGTCATATTCAGCCTTCGCCTTATCGTACTCAGCCTTGTCCGCTTCATATTTAGCCACACTTTCATTGTAGGCTTTCAGTTCTGCTTCATATGCTTTCTTATCTAATTCATATTTTGTTGTTTCTGCCTTATACGTAGTTAAAGCCTTGCCATAACTATCAAACTCGTTTTGTTGAATGTTTGAAGATTGGTCAGAAGCTTCAACTGTATGTACCCCAAATAAGATAGCAGAAGTTAAGCATGCGCTTGCTAATCCAAATTTTACTGAGTTTTTGTTCATATTACTCACTCTTTCTTAGAACGATTTAGAGAAAACTTAGTTTCTTTTGATTATTTATATTCCAAACTTAATACATATACAATAAATTTACTTAAATCTAATTCATCTGATTATTTGCTATTTCGGGCTTCTTCCAAAATCTTTGCAATCTTGGTCGTCAACAGGTCGATAGCCACGGTATTGCTGACTCCCTCAGGAATGACTATATCAGCATAACGCTTGGTTGGTTCGATAAACTGGTGGTACATTGGTTTAACCACACCTAAATACTGGTCAATAACGCTATCAAGGCTACGGCCACGCTCCTCCATATCACGCTTGATACGACGAATAATGCGCACATCATCATCTGTATCCACAAAAATCTTGATATCCATCAAATCTCGCAGGCGCTTGTCCTCCAAGACCAAAATCCCCTCAACGATAAAGACATCTTGAGGTTCTTGACGATAGGTCTTGCTGCTTCGTGTATGCTCTGTATAGTCATAAGTCGGAATGTCCACTGGACGACCCGCCAACAATTCCTTAATCTGCTCGATCATCAAGTCTGTATCAAAGGCGAAAGGATGGTCGTAATTGGTTTTGACACGCTCTTCAAAGGTCAAATGAGACTGATCCTTGTAGTATGAATCATGCTCAATCATGGAAATCTTTTCATCAGGGAAATGCGATAAAATGGCTCTTGAAACACTGGTCTTACCACCACCAGAACCACCTGTCACTCCGATAATGATTGGTCTATTTTGCATGCTATCCTCCGTTTTTTTATCCGTCGTCTATTCTATCACATTTTTAGCAAAATTTATAGTCTGATTTTGGATAGTCTAATAAGGGAAACAACACTCCCTACACCTCAGTTAGACTAGCTAAAAACCTTCCTTGGTTTATATAGATTATCTCGTTTCTCTAGAATTGCTAGCAATTTATCTCCTTCAAAAGCAGCCAATTCTTGTTCTGTTTGTTCGAGTTCGACAAAACGACCAAAGCGTACTTCTGTAGCCTCTTCTGGACTTAGGAAAACTTTGACAAGGTCCCCCGTCCCAATCTCTAGAGGATAGAGAAAGCTCAATTGACCAGCCTCCACTTTTTCAGCAATTTCTTCCAAGGTAAGAGCGTCTTCTAGCTGTAAACCGGCTGCACTAGTACGAGTCAGATGTGACATATGAGCCGCATAACCAAGCTTCTCTCCCAAATCAACTGACAAGGTACGGATGTAAGTCCCTTTACTGCATTTTACACGAAAAGTAAAGCATGCAAGATTCCCCTCATAAGAAATCGGACTTGTTCGCTCAAATTGATAAATGGTCACCTGACGTTCTGGACGCTCCACTTCCTGACCTGCACGTGCATACTCATAGAGCTTACGACCATTGACCTTGACAGCCGAATACATAGGCGGAATCTGACTAATAGGCCCAGTCAAGCTCGCAATCGCTTCATCAACAAGCTTTTCATCCAAGTGCGATAAAACAGGTGTCTCTGCGACCACTTCCCCACTGGCATCCTCAGTCGTCGTGGAATAGCCCAGAGTAATCTCTCCCTCATAGACCTTGCCCTCGTCCTGCATAAACTCGACCATGCGTGTCGCCTTGCCAACCGCAATGGGCAAAACACCCACCACATCCGGGTCCAAGGTCCCACCATGACCAATCTTCTTGGTTCCCAAAATCTTACGCAGTTTAAAAACCGCATCATGCGAGGTCATCCCCGCTTCTTTTTTTAAGTTGATAATACCGTTCATTTTTGCTTTCTTACTCCCCCTTCAATGCTTCAAACTTCGCTTTCATGGTTGGATTTTTCCGGGTCAATTTTTTAACAGAGACATCTTCCAATTTGTTGTTAGCTAGACGGAGTTGATTTTCGGATGTGGTTAGGAACTTCTTAACCTCTTCCATGCGTTTGATGGCCTTGTCGATTTCATCAATAGCTTTGCCAAAGTTAGTCGAAGCTGAGTTGTAGTTCTTAGCAAAGGCCTGTTTAAATGCATCCAAATCTTCCTCAAAATGAGTGATGTCAATATTTTGCTCACGCACCAAAGCCAACTCCTGCTTAAATTTTAAGGAATTGAGCGCTGCATTACGTAAGAGCCCAATCAACTGGATAAAGAACTGAGGACGGACCACATACATCTTTTCATACTCATGACTGACATCGACAATACCCGTATTAAAGTAGTCATTATCGGCCTCAAGCATAGTCACCAAAACCGCATACTCACAGTTCTTCTCCCGACGGTCCTTGTCCAATTCCTTGTAAAAATCTGCATTCTTGTGCTTCTTCTCTGTTCCGTCAGCTTCATTCTTCATCTCGAACATGATGGAAATGATTTCAACACCATTTTTATCACACTCACGGAAGATAAAGTCTCCCTTAGACCCACGCGCAGAGACCTTGTTATCCTTCTCAAAGTAGGCATTTGGAAAGGCAAAACTACGGACCTTGTTAAACTCACTCTCTGCATAGTGTTCCAGACTTTCCCCAATCGCTTTTGTAGATTGTTGAGCCTTAAAATTCTTATAAAACTCGACTTGTTCACTGGCTGCTTTAAGCTGGGCTTCATAGTTTTGCTTAACTGAAGCAAGAGAAAGCTCGTTTTCTTTTTCTTGTAAAAGAAGCTGGTTTTTAACCTGATCACGTTCTTTTTCTAGGTCAGAAAGGGTCTTTTGCAGTTGATTTTCATGTTCCAAACGCAAGGTTGCCAATTGGTTTTCCAAGGCCTGTACTTCCTTGTCCTTAGCCAAGAGAGCCTGATGGCTTGTCTGTTCAACCTCTTTCTTGGCCAATTCTTTTTCTGTATCAAAGTGTTGGATCTGACTCTGTAATTGAGCAATTTCTTGGTCTTTTTGAGCTAGTTTAGACTGTTGTTCATTCATGGCCTTTTGCTCAGCCAAGGCCAGTTCCTGCTTCATCCGATCGTGCAATTCCTTATCAAACTCTGCCGTTCTCACTTGGGATAAAAGTTCAGCATACTGACTTTCATTTACTGTAAATACTTCCCCACAGTTGGGGCATTTGATTTCGTTCATATCGTTCCTCTTTCTAGATTTCTGTAACCATTATATCATGCCTAAGGGAAAATCAAAAACAGTGAGTCGAAACCCACTGTTTATCTTCTTTTTCTTTAAATTTCTTCCAAGGCCAAGCGCAAATCTTCGATCAAATCCTCTACATTTTCAAGTCCGATCGACAAGCGGATTTGGTTTGGTGTGACTCCTGCTGCTTCTAGGTCTTTTTCTGACAATTGACCATGGGTGGTTGTTGCTGGATGAACAACAAGCGATTTAGCATCTGCTACGTTTGCTAGGTCAGAAAAGATTTCTAAATGATCAATTACCTTGCGTGCTTCTGCCTCCCCACCTTTGACATGGAAGGTAAAGATGGAGCCCACACCTTTTGGCAAGTATTTCTCAGCCAAGGCATGATAAGGACTATCTGTCAATTTGGGATAGTTGACTTTTTCTACCTTAGGATGATTGACAAGAAAATCAACAATTTTCTCTGCATTTTGCACATGCCGTTCCACACGAAGTGAAAGGGTTTCAAGTCCTTGAAGCAACAAGAAAGCATTAAATGGTGACAAGGCTGCACCTGTATCACGAAGCAATTGAACACGGACAGCAATAATAAAAGCTGCTGCCCCCACATCACGAGTATAGCTCAAGTTATGATAGCTTGGATCTTCATCCACAAATTGAGGGAATTTCCCTGAAGCTGCCCAGTCAAAACGACCACTATCGACAATCACGCCACCAATAGTCGTACCATGCCCACCGATAAACTTAGTAGCTGAGTGAATAGCAATATCGACACCGTGAGAAAAAACGTTAATCAAATATGGTGTAGCAAAAGTGTTGTCCGAAACGAGTGGAATCTGGTGTCTATGCGCAATCTCAGCCAATTTTTCCAAGTCAGGAATGTTAATCAGAGGATTCCCCAAGGTTTCAATCAAGACAAGCTTGGTATTGTCATTGATAGCTGCTTCTACTTCCTCCAAATTATCCACATCGACAAAGGTTGTTGTGATCCCATAACGAGGAAGGGTTTCTTTCAAGAGATTGAAGGTCCCACCGTAAATAGTTGACGCTGCCACTACATGGTCACCAGCATGGGCAAGGGCCAAAATCGTATAAGTCACTGCAGCCATACCTGATGCTGTTGCTAGCGCTCCAACACCGCCTTCAAGAGCAGCAATTCTTTCTTCAAAGGCAGCTGTTGTAGGATTGGTGATACGAGTATAAATGTTCCCTGGTTTCCTCAAGGCAAACAGATCGGCACCTTCCTGCGTGTCATCAAAAACAAAGGATGTTGTTTGATAAATCGGCACTGCACGAGACTTAGTTGCTGGATCCACAACTTGACCAGCATGCAATTGTAAGGTTTCAAATTTAAAATCACGAGTCATAAGGCGACCTCCATATAGTTTCATTAAGGATATTGTAGCACCTTAAGTTATAGTTTACAAATATCAGTTTTCTATATTTTGATATAAGAAATAGCTATTACCTTATTTTGAAAATGAAAAAAGCACGACTCAATCGTGCTCATTTTCTTAATCTACATAAGTATCTTCGTTTTTATTGAGGAAGGCGTATGGAAGACCCATCAAGAGGCCTCCTCCGATAAAGTTTCCAATGAAGGTTACACCCCAGTGGCGAAGCATATTCCCAACACCGAAGTTAGCAATTGAATCCGCAGCAACACTGAATTTTACAATCGCGAAAGAAGCAAAGTTCGCCGCAATGTGCTCGTTTGTTAAGAATACAAACATGTAAATAGCTGACAACACAAGCCAAAGTTTGGCACCACCATCTTTGACCAAAACAAATGAAAGAATCGCAATATTTACGAAAATATTTGCCAAAATCGCCTCAAGCAAGACCAATTCATTTGAGCGGCCTAACTTCATCTCAACAACACCTGAAATGAAACTATCGTGTGTCAGATTCGCATAGGCTGCCGAATGAGCAAAGCCCCACCCTGCTATTAAAGCTCCGATAAGGTTGAACAAGGTACAGTATAGTAAAATCTCAGCTGTTTTTCTCCAAGAAATTTTTTTCAAGAAACTACCAGCAGTCAAGAACATCATGTTTGATGTTACCAACTCGGCATTCAAGAAAACAATGTAGGCCAAGCCCCAAGCAAAGACAAATGGGAAGAGGAAACGTCCACTACCTGGTGCGATTTTATTAATCAAGTCAGCCCCAACTGCACCAGCAGCAGTACTGAAGGTTAAAAATGCACCTGCGAACATAGAACGAATAGCATACTTAAATTTGCTTTGACTATAAAGACTTTCTTTCTTCTTGCAAGCAAATTCAATCTTTGAGATAAATTCTGAAGAAACCATAATAAACTCCTAAATCTTTTTTCTTGATAATTATATCACAAACTTTAGATTTTAGGAAGCGTTTTCCGCATTTCATAAAAGTTTATTTTTATGAAAATCTTAAAAAAATCAGTGAAATTCTGGATTTCACTGATTTGTATTAATAAAATTGTTTATATGGTTGATTGAAAGCTGTTAGGATTTCATCAGATGTTTGTGAATAATCTTTTGTTTCTTTCAAATCACCTTTTACAATAATACGTTCTGTAGCAGCAAGGTCTTCACAGGTTACTAATGTGATTTCATTGACCCCATCTCTATCATCAACCTCATCAACACGATCCGGTGTCACACGTTTGACTTCTCGTATTTCATAAGTATAAACTTTATTTTTATCGGTTAGATAAATCTTCATACCATTTTTAGCATTATCTAAAGGAGAAAATAACATTTTATTAGCATTATCAACACCAAAGATATGGTGACTAGCTAGACTATAATTTCCTTCTCCCATTACTTGCTCGCGTTTCATTGTACCAGCGCCGTAGAAGAGATTAACATTATCAAGTCCTTTAAAAATCGGCAAATTCATTTCCAATTCAGGAATTGCAATTCCCCCAATAACTGGTAATTTTTGAGCATCCCATTGAGATGCCAGAACAGCTTCCGAAGAGATCGCTTTGACCGAATCAAAATCAAAATTTCCTTCTGTATCCTGATTTTCTTCTATTTTTTCTTTTGATACCTGACTAACTTGATACTTATTGGTATTCCAGACCATGAAAATATTTCGAATTTGCGCATTAAAAATCAAAGCCAGTGACAGTAATATCAGAAATCCTGCTAGGATATTTGTCAGCAGATTTTTTCGTTTGTTTTTCTTTTTATTATTTTTTTGAGACATTATGCTTCACCTTCTGTTTCATTTTCTGTCCCAACTTCTTCTTTTTCTGCCGCTGCAACCGTTGTGAAGGTCACTATCTGAGCATCTTGATCCAGGCGCATTACTTTAACTCCCATAGTTGCGCGTCCTGTTTGTGAAATATTGGCAAGATTGGTTCGAATCATGACACCTGTATCAGTGATAATCATCACATCCTCATCCCCTTGAACAGTCATAAGACCGGCCAGCAATCCATTTTTTTCGGTAATTTTAGCTGTCTGCATTCCCTTACCACCACGACCTTTTGTTGGGTATTCAGTAGCGACTGTACGCTTACCATATCCTTTTTCTGTGATAATAAGAACCTCATCTTGATCAGTAATCAAGCTGGCACCAACAACTGTGTCTCCTTCACGAAGGTTAACACCTTTCACACCAGTGGCGATACGGCTCATACCACGAACGGCTGATTGATTAAAGCGAACTGCATATCCAAACTTGGTACCAATGATAATATCCGTATCTTCTTCCGTCAACAAGACATTGATTAACTCATCTTCATCCTTGAGGTTCAAAGCCTTGAGACCATTCTGGCGAATGTTAGCAAATTCCTTAACACTGGTTCTCTTCACAATACCGTGACGGGTTGTAAAGAAGAGGTAAGCATCATCACTACGTTCAGACTCAACATTGATAATAGTCTGAATACTTTCACCTTCGTCCAATTTCAAGAGATTGACTACTGGTAGCCCTTTGGCCGTCCGACCATACTCAGGAATTTCATAACCTTTCAGGCGATAGACACGTCCTTTATTTGTAAAGAAGAGTAAATGATCATGAGTGCTAGTTGACACTAACTCACGAACAAAATCGTCATCCTTAACGCCTGTTCCTTGAACACCGCGGCCACCACGTTTTTGAGCAGTAAACTCAGCTTGATCCAGACGTTTAATGTATCCCTTGTTAGAAAGCGTAATTAAGACATCCGATTCTTCAATCAAATCTTCATCTTCAAGACTCAAGACTTCACCGACCATCAACTCTGTACGGCGTTTATCGGAAAATTTACGTTTAACTTCATCCAATTCGTCTTTTATAATTTGAGAAACACGTTCTGGCTTAGCAAGAATATCCGCCAAATCCGCAATCAGAGCCAAGAGGTCATCATACTCAGACTGAATCTTATCGCGTTCCAAACCTGTCAAACGACGAAGACGCATATCAAGGATGGCCTGACTTTGACGTTCAGAAAGCTTAAACTTACTCATCAACTCTGC
Organism: Streptococcus sp. 1453; assembly: GCF_013276955.1. Taxonomy (NCBI): domain Bacteria; kingdom Bacillati; phylum Bacillota; class Bacilli; order Lactobacillales; family Streptococcaceae; genus Streptococcus; species Streptococcus sp. 1453. The sequence goes on along the minus strand of NZ_VMLZ01000003.1, from coordinate 67,806 downwards.
TTGTGCTTCCGCATCCGTTTCACTAGCACGGATGATACGAATCACTTCATCGATATGGTCTAGCGCAATTAAGAGACCTTCTAAGATATGAGCGCGTGCTTCCGCTTTTTCCTTATCAAAACGGGTACGACGAACAACTACTTCTTTTTGGTGCTCGATATAAGCATCCAAAATCTGACGAAGGGATAAAATCTTCGGTACACCATTTTGAATCGCCAACATATTGAAACCAAAGTTGGTTTGCATTTGGGTCATCTTAAAGAGGTTATTGAGGATAACATTGGCTGAGGCATCGCGCTTGACTTCAATAACAAATCGAACACCTTCACGGTTTGATTCATCACGTACTGCTGTAATCCCCTCAATGCGTTTTTCCTGAACCAAGCGAACAATATGCTCATGCACCTTGGTTTTATTGACCATATAAGGAAATTCTGTTACAACAATACGCTCACGGCCAGTCTTAGTTTCTTCGATTTCAGTACGAGAACGAAGAACAATAGAACCTTTACCTGTTTCATAAGCCTTATGAATGCCTGATTTCCCCATGACAAGGGCACCAGTTGGAAAATCTGGACCAGGTAAGACTTCCATCAAGTCCTTGGTAGTCACTTCAGGATTGTCCATGACCAACTTCACTGCATCAATGGTTTCACCCAGATTATGAGGTGGAATATTGGTTGCCATCCCAACCGCGATACCAGTTGCTCCATTAACTAAAAGGTTTGGAAAACGTGCTGGCAAGACCAAGGGTTCCCGTTCATTGGCATCATAGTTATCAACGAAATCAACTGTATTTTTGTTGATATCACGAAGCATTTCCAGAGCAATCTTGCTCATACGTGCCTCAGTATAACGCTGGGCGGCAGCACCATCTCCATCCATGGAACCAAAGTTTCCATGCCCATCTACAAGCATGTAACGGTAGCTCCACCATTGAGCCATACGGACCATGGCTTCATAAATAGAGGAATCCCCGTGTGGGTGATATTTACCCATGACATCCCCTGTAATACGAGCAGATTTTTTATGAGGTTTGTCTGGAGTAACACCCAATTCATTCATTCCGTAGAGAATGCGACGGTGAACAGGTTTCAAGCCATCTCGAACATCAGGAAGAGCCCGGGCTACGATAACACTCATGGCGTAATCGATAAAGCTCGTCTTCATCTCCTTTGTCAGATTGACATTCACTAAATTTTTATCCTGCATTAATAAATGCCTCATTTCACAATTAGTAAGTAACAACATTATACCATAAATTCCCATCTATTTCAGCCTCTAAACCACTAAAACGTTTACATTGAGAACTATAAGGCATATTCGTGACAAAGTTTTTTAAAAGTGATAGAATGAAGTTGTCTGGGGAAAATCCCCTAATAAAATTAAGGAGATGTTTAGAACAATGACTTCAACTAAACAACACAAAAAAGTTATCCTTGTCGGTGATGGTGCTGTAGGTTCATCTTACGCTTTTGCACTGGTTAACCAAGGAATTGCACAAGAGCTTGGAATTATCGAAATTCCACAATTGCATGAAAAAGCTGTTGGTGACGCGCTTGACCTTAGTCACGCCCTTGCCTTCACTTCACCTAAAAAAATCTATGCAGCTCAATACTCTGACTGTGCAGACGCTGACCTTGTTGTGATCACTGCAGGTGCGCCTCAAAAACCAGGTGAAACTCGTCTTGACCTTGTAGGTAAAAACCTTGCTATCAACAAATCAATCGTAACTCAAGTTGTTGAATCTGGTTTCAAAGGTATCTTCCTTGTTGCTGCTAACCCAGTTGACGTTTTGACTTACTCAACTTGGAAATTCTCTGGTTTCCCTAAAGAACGCGTTATCGGTTCAGGTACTTCACTTGACTCAGCTCGTTTCCGTCAAGCACTTGCTGAAAAATTGGATGTGGATGCTCGTTCAGTTCACGCTTACATCATGGGTGAACACGGTGACTCTGAGTTCGCTGTTTGGTCACACGCAAACATCGCTGGTGTAAACCTTGAAGAATTCCTTAAAGACACTCAAAATGTTCAAGAAGCTGAATTGATTGAATTGTTCGAAGGTGTTCGTGATGCAGCCTACACAATCATCAACAAAAAAGGTGCAACATACTACGGTATCGCAGTAGCCCTTGCTCGTATCACTAAAGCAATCCTTGACGATGAAAACGCAGTACTTCCACTTTCAGTATTCCAAGAAGGTCAATATGGAGTTGAGAACGTCTTTATCGGTCAACCAGCTGTTGTTGGTGCACATGGTATCGTCCGTCCAGTAAACATTCCATTGAACGACGCAGAAACTCAAAAAATGCAAGCATCTGCTAAAGAATTGCAAGCTATTATTGACGAAGCATGGAAAAACCCAGAATTCCAAGCAGCTTCTAAAAACTAATTTAACTATAGACAACTCCTTGAATCATCAGGGAGTTGTTTTTATCTATGTTATAGTAGATTGAAGTTGAAATAGCACCCTGTTACTCTAAAACGTTGTTATAAAATGCTTTAAATTCCTAATTGATTTGTTCAGATTTTATTTCAATCCATTATACATTTTCCCACAATAAAACGCATAATACCAAGGATTGTCAATACCTTATCTTATGCGTTTTTTCTGATTTCAAAGAATGTTGACTCGGCCTTCTTTTTTAATTATTTTCAAAATAGGAATCAACCAACTTTTGAATGCTCCCTTCTTTAGCTGCTGGAATGGTATCTGCTAAAACAAAATTCTTTCTACTGATATCTTGAGAGAGATTTCCAAAGATAAAATTAGTGGAAATGTTATAGATAATTTCTGAAGGAGCAAATCCATAAACTTGATTTTCTAGGATATGTTTTAAACGTTCTTCAGGATTTGGGAATGCATCTTTTAAACCATTGCTATTATATAACCGCTTCACAAGTTCTGCAATATAGAGGCCTGACTTCATATATAAATCAATAAAAGTTTTAGATGAATCTTCAAATATCTCTGGATTTTCCTTTTCTAAATCATCTACCATCCTTTTTACCACACGTTTAGGCGTGAAAATCTGGTTGGTCTTCTGCGGTGGAATATAATCAAAAATATCTTCTTTTTGATCTTTAAAATAATCTGCCAACTCCTTTTTCTTGCGGAGAAATCCTTGAATAGCTTCGTCAAATGTTGCTTTATCAAAGAGATGCCCTGCAAAATCTTGTCCACCATCTCTCAAATAACGAAATTGGTCAATCGTAATACCAGTCACCTCAAAGAAGACTTGCTCAGGAACAAAGGTATCAAAATTATCAAGTGTTAGAGATTGATTACCATAGGCCATGATGAAACTTGGAATTGTTCGTGCAAATCCTCGAAGATGGTCCCGAATTTCATCTTGGGCTGATTGTTTCAGCTGCTCAACACGTTTTATCTCAACTTGTTCGATAAATTTCTCAGGCATTTTTTCCACTTCTTTTTTGAGTGTTTGTTCTAATTTTTCTTTGTGAATAAGATTATTTTCTTCTAAACGTTTATCCAAATCTTCTTGAATCTTATCTTTTTGCTCCTTATCATTTGCTTCCTTGAGTTGTTCTTTCAACTCTTCCTTGATATGAGCTTCAGAAATTTTACGTTCTATCTCATTTTTTCGAATTTCATTCTCAAATATTGCTGTAATTTGTTTCTTGATGTGATCTGCTTCTCGAGTTTTAAGGTCATCATATCCAACTTTCAATTCCTCTACAATCACTGAAGAAACTGTCTTGCTCAAGTCATTGACTAGTTGCTTTTGAGTTTTATCTTCGTCCTTAGTGACCAGTTCAACAACAGACTGACCGAGTCCATAGACTTTTTCTCCAAAAAGTCGCATTTGCTGATTAACTACGATTTCATGGTCTACTACTGCATTCCCCTCATCATCTACTGTAACATCTGAAAAGTCTAATAGTTCAGATGATGTTTGTAACTTCCCTTCCTTTTCAACTGGGAGTTCATTTAAAATGTCTAGAACTGTTTGACTAGCTTGGAAAATACCGCTGATATTATCAAATAAGAGATTGGATATAAAGCCACGTTTAAGAACTTCTCTAGCTTTTATCTGGCGAGGAATGGTTAGAACCGCCTTAGCATCAATTTCAACCATCTGACCAGCACTATCTTCAGCTATGACAGGGAAGAAATTTAGTAATTCTCTGATATTTTCTTCACGAGTTGTCGAAGTCCCGCCGCCTCCTGCAGTCGCAAGCGATAAGTTGTTGGCAAACTCATCAAAGAGAATCAAGGTTCTTTCCGGCGCAAAGTCAAATACATAGGCTCTTTCTTTGCGAAAGTGATTTCCTTTGTTATCGGTCCATGAGTAAGGATTTTGAGCACGGAAGGCGGCCTGCATATAAAGTGCAGGTGATTTCAAATTTGATAACATCAATACGCCCGTCCATTCAGGGATAGTGACACCTGTCGTCAATTGACCGACGGATAGGGTGATGGTTTTGTCATTCTCTGCTATCGCTTTTCTAACCAAATCTAAGGATTTGAGTTTGACTTTATCGTCATCCTCAGACATACGCCCGTCGCCAGCAGCTAACACAATCTCATAATTTTCATAGATGGGATGTTCTTCTAGTAGAGCTTTTAAAGCTTTAGCTGAGGCTACACGTTCTAACAGCCAAAAAGTATGCTTGAGTTCATTTCGAAGTTCTTTAGTTGAAAATGGATATTTTTCATTGCTCGATAGAGTATCTAACCAATTTCTGACATCTTGCTCATGGATAAATTTCCCTTTATCATCTGTGGCGAAAAATTCACTCAAGTCAAAAGCATAGTCGATATTTTCGCCATCCAGTTGAGCACCTTTTTCTAACTCCTCACCAATCATCTGAGACATTTGATAGGTAAAGAGATTTAACTGAGGTAAGGTTTCATATGGATTTTCCTCTTCTTGCTCAGAAGACCAAGTCGATTTAGCAGACTGTTCATCCGCATAAGACCAGTTGTAGATTTGATCCTCTGTAAAATCTCCTTTGGCCAATGCTTTAAATGGTGTACCTGACAAATGCAGAGTAAAATTCCGTCGAATCTTATTAAAGGCTTGGTCAGTCTTGAAGGTATCAACTCCTTCATGAGCCTCGTCAATAACCAACAAATCCCAATGCAGATCAGTCACCCATTTGAGTTTATCGTGCTCGCCACCTAAATAAACAGAACCTTTCAAGTCTTGAAGACTGATAAAAGCAAGTTGTCTTACATCGTCATCTAAAATACCAACAAATTCTTTACGTGATAAGGTTGGACGACTCTTAAGGCTATCTGATTCAGAAACAAACTTATAAGTTGTTTGACCTGCTATGAATGTTTCAAAATCATCATACCATGAATTAGCAATGGCAGGCCTGTTGGTTACAATTAGGACATTAACAGCTTCCATTCGACGAGCTAGGTCATAGGTAGACAAGGTTTTACCAAATCGTGGCTTGGCATTCCAGAGAAATTTGCCTCCAGCATGTTCTTGGAAATAAGCTAACGTATTAGCAACTGCTTCTTCCTGCTCTTGTCGCAAGGTATAGTCCTGTCCTTGTCCAGGCTGATAACCTGATAAATCATGCTTAACAAACTTATCGAAGAGATTTTTTGATTTTTCAGGAGTTCCATTAAAATAGAACCATTCCGTCTTAGGACGACGCTCCACATCATGAAAAGAAAGGAAATGGTGGAAATCATGATCCTTAAAGGTCTTTCCTTTATCAGGTTCTTCCGTATAAGTCGCATCTCCAGTCCATAAGACATCTGTATCAATATGAGCTGTATGCGTTTGTTCTTTAATCCGTTGTCTGACATCACGCTCCGTATAACCAATCTTAATCCAGCCCTCATTGCTGGTTACCGTCGGTGTAGTGTAGGCATAGATTTTAGGATGAATTTCTTTAGTTGTTTTAATTTCTACTGGCATAAGTATTCCTTTTTTTAAAAAACTAAGATAATTTTTCTAACTCTGTTAAATCGATTCCCATCGTGTTTAAAATGTCATCAAACACTACAGTTTTAAATTCATCAGCATACTGATTGAATAGATTCATTAAAGCTTTATATAATCTTTGAAAATCTTTCTTATCAAGTACAATTTTTAAAAATAGAATAACCACTATAAAACGTTTATTATCATATCTCCTTATCCCAAAATGATTTGCTATTTGAGATATTCTGACATTTCTTAAATTAACATTATACAGTCGTTCATCATGTGCACAGATATTTCTAACTAGATTAGCCACTTTCAAACATGCACTTAAATCTGCACTAGATAGTCTAAATGTATTGTCTTTATTTTGTGTTCTATATTTATCTGTATAAAATTTTGCAATGATATTCTTTGTACTATCCGTTAAAATATTGTAAAAATTAGCAATGTTTCCCATTGTAAGAAAATTAACTAAAACCCAAAGTGGTACTTCCCCATGTTCCTCAATGTAATGTTTAATAGCGCCAGTTCTATCTACCTTATCATGAATCGTCTTGGTTAAGATAGAGATTTGTTGAAGAACTTTTTTAGGATCATTGTCTACAAAATTTGCAATATCTAAATAAGCATTCTTACGAGGGTGTTTTTTAGAGAATTCATATGCAACTGTGGTCTTTATTGAATTTTCGAATATCAATAAATATTTCAATAATAATATCCTTAGCTCTCTATCAAATAAAAACAAGGCCTTTAGTTCGTTAAAGTGGGTTCCTTTTTGATAAATTTCAGGTTCAACAGGTCGATTATTGCTGTCCTTTACTAAAAATAAATCTTTATAACCGTTTATAACATTGTAATAGTTTTCTTGTTCTAAAAATCTCTTTGGCTTTCCATTCGTTGGGACTACAACACCCCTATTTCTTAAGATTGTTAACTGTTGATTAAATGTTTTATGTTCCTTCAAACTTATCTCCTATAAAATAAAAAGGGTCAGGGCATCGTATGCTTCCTGACCTAATCCTATATATCTATTATAGATCACTGAGCGCTATTTGTCAAATAAAAATACTTCTCTAATCCATCTCCCTTACATGTGTCTCAATAAAGGCAATTTCCTCAGGAGAAAGGTCATATTTTTGATAGAGCTGACGGTCAATATCAGCCACTGATTGTGTCCAATCAATGTCCGAATTGACCGTAAAGTCTTGGAGAGGGACGTAATACCAAGTTTTGCGTGAATTATGCTGAGTAACTTTCAAAACACCTAATAATACTCTAGCGAATTTAGTTTTAATAAATTTAATACAAGCATCGGCTTCAAATTTTGTTTTAAAATTACCAATAGATAAAAAAGTATCTGTATGCCCGATTAGGGGTTCCCCGATTAGGGGTGTTGATAAGACTTCACCTAAGGCACCACTTCCATTAGCTTCTGGTACAAAAACATTATAATTTTCGAATGTTTCTGGTAAATCTAAATATTTTTTATTGATATATCGATAAACACGTTCGGAGCCAATTCTTCCAAGTAGAGCAACATGGTCTTTTTCTTCTTTGTTTTTGAAAACAAAATCTAACTGAGTTAGTGATTTCGAAACAATTTTATTTTTTGTCCCTTTTCCTTGCAGCTTTTCAGCATTTGGATAATCAGGAAAAAGTTGATTTGAAAATCTATAAATACCTTGAGGATAAACTAAATCAGAAAAAGTTTCAAAGTCTGGATGTTTTTCTATTTTTTTTACAATACTATTCAAAGATTCAAAAATAGTAAATACTCCGATTGGTCCCAAATCTTTATCGGCATCACGATAAGTTATTGCTACTCCACCCTTAATATCTGTTCCTGTAAATACTTTACCGCTTTTAAGTTCATAGAATTGAACTTTTAAATGCTTATCTTTAAGCATCTTTTCCATCCAATTTTTAGGAGTTTGACCAGCTTTAAATAAAAATCTTGCTGGGGTGATTAGTATCGATTTATCTGCGATTTTAATAGCTTCATCAATAAAAAAGTGATAAATTGGTTCATCTCTAGCTTCCCCTGTTTCCTGATATGGCGGATTTCCTATCACGACATCAAATTTCATTTCACTTTCCTCGCTAGATAGGCACTCAAAACCTATCATTCTATTCTTTTTCCAGTCTTTGATTTGAGTTTTAGATTCTTCTACTTCTTGAATTTCTAGCTCATCTGTAAACAAGCTTAGTTGTTGAGATTGTCCTTGGCTAGCTGAATAAGGACTATTTTTTTCCAATCCATCCATCTGAAAGACATTGTAGGATATAATAGTCGCAATTTCTTTCTTTTGCTCTAAGGTTGGTTGATTTCCAATCTTTGCAAGATAGTAGTCCTCAAATGTTGCTAAAAGATTTTCACGCGCCAAAAGGAGAGAATCTCCTTGATACTCATAACCATAAGAAGCTCGATAAGCTTTTTTTACAAGTTCATAGAAGGTAGCTTCGTCCGAAACCTCACGACTAATGCGCTGCAATTTTCTATCTACAAAACCAACTCGTTCAGATAATGGAATTTCCTCACCAGTTACGGTATCATAGCGCGTTACCATATAAGGTGCTTCACCACAGGTAATTTCTAGCCAGCGCACTTGGATATAATCTTCAAGATTCAGAGTTTCAAGTTCAGCTTCAACGTAACCATTTTGCTTTTCAACTAACCAAGTTGGCGTAAAAACTTCGGCTCTAATCTTAGTCCGATCTTTTTGCTCATATTTGGATTTTTCAGATCTGGGTTGAATCAAGTTGGCATAGGTTCCCGTCACCTTACTTGGATTGATGCGATCACTTGGAGCAAATCCCTTTCCTAACAATTCATAAGAATGCGTAGCCCAAACAATTGATTTCTTTGTCGTTCGATCTTTTAAAAGAATTTTTAATAAGTCAGCCGATTCTTTAGATAAACTTTCTTCACTAATATCTATTGTCATAAGCAACCTCTCTTATATTGTAAGCCCTATTATATCATATTTTAAAGAATGAAAATTTACTTGGAAAAAAGTAATTCAATAAATATCTCTCCGATGACCAACTTCTAAAGTAGCAATGACTAATTCATCATCTACAATTTGTACGATAACTCGATAATTACCAATTCTATAGCGCCATTGACCAACGCGATTACCAACCAAAGCCTTTCCGTGTCGTCTTGGGTCTTCCAAAACATTGGTTTGTAAATAGTTTGTAATTAGCTTCTGCGTATAACGATCCAATTTTTTCAATTGCTTGATGAAACGTCTTGTCGGAACTAATTTATACAAATTATTCATCCTCCAAGCCTAAATCATGCATCATTTCTTCCCAAGTAATGGGTTCAACTCCTTTTTCCAAGTCTTCTAAATACTCTTGATAGGCTAAATCTGCCACACGAGCATCGTATTCGTCTTCTAAAGCTTCAAGAGTTTTGGTGCGGATAAGTTCCGACAGGGAAACTCCTTCAAACTTAGCCATTGCTTTCATAAATGTTTTATCAGCTTCAGAAACTTTTAATGTAATAGTAGTCATCTTTTGCACTCCCTTTTTTAATGGTAACACCATTGTATTACTTTTTAGGTGTTCAGTCAATATAAAAAGAACACCTTCTCAGCGTTCTTTCTATATATCTGTCAAGGGTGTTGCGGTATCTGGTGAGGTATCATAAACCTTAAAGTCTACTCCGACTCCCAGATCAGCTTGTGCTAGCTGATTGACCATGGTCATGTGAGCCAGCTCCTTGATATTGTTTTCCTTAGACAAGTGACCAAGGTAGATTTTCTTAGTGCGATTTCCTAAGGTACGAATCATAGCTTCAGCACCATCTTCATTAGAAAGGTGACCCAGATCCGATAGGATTCGTTGTTTGAGTCGCCAAGCGTAAGATCCTGCTCGCAAAATCTCTACATCATGGTTGGACTCGATAAGATAGCCGTCCGCATTTTCGACAATTCCTGCCATACGGTCACTGACATAACCTGTATCTGTCAAAAGGACAAAACTTTTATCATCTTTCATAAAGCGATAGAACTGCGGTGCGACTGCATCATGGCTGACACCAAAACTCTCGATGTCAATATCTCCAAAGGTTTTGGTTTTGCCCATCTCAAAGATATGCTTTTGCGAAGAATCCACCTTGCCAAGATATTTACTATTTTCCATAGCTTGCCAGGTCTTTTCATTGGCATACAAATCCATACCATACTTGCGAGCTAACACACCTACTCCATGGATATGATCTGAATGCTCATGGGTAATCAAGATGGCATCCAGGTCTTCTGGCTTGCGGTTTATTTCAGCAAGTAGGCTGGTGATTTTCTTACCAGATAAGCCTGCATCCACTAAAAGCTTCTTTTTTGGGGTTTCCAGATAAAAGGAATTTCCACTGGAACCTGACGCTAAAATACTATATTTAAAGCCTATTTCACTCATTCTAGTCTTCTACTTCATCCTCCCATACTTCTTCTTTCACTGCATCCTTATCATAAGGGAGCACAATGGTAAAGGTTGATCCCTTACCGTATTCACTCTTGGCCCAAATAAAGCCCTTATGTTGTTTGATAATTTCTTTGGCAATAGACAGTCCCAAACCTGTACCACCTTGGGCACGACTTCTAGCACGATCCACACGATAGAAACGGTCAAAGATACGTGGTAAGTCCTGCTTAGGAATTCCTAAACCATGGTCAGAAATGGATAAAATCATCTGGTCTTCAGTTGTCTTCATTCTGACAGTGATTTTACCCCCATCTGGCGAATACTTAATAGCATTATTTAAAATATTGTCGACAACCTGCGTCATCTTATCTGTATCAATTTCCATCCAGATAGAATTGATAGGATAATCTCTCACCAACTCATATTTTTTCTCCTTTTCCTGTCCTTTCATCTTGTCAAAACGATTGAGGATAAAGGTAATAAAGGCAGTGAAGTTAATCAGTTCCACATCCAGATGACTGGTAGCATTATCAATCCGTGAGAGATGGAGGAGATCCGTCACCATGCGCATCATACGGTTGGTTTCGTCCAGAGACACCTTGATGAAGTCTGGTGCTACAGTTTCACACAAAGCCCCCTCATCCAAGGCTTCAAGATAAGATTTCACGCTGGTTAAAGGAGTCCGTAACTCATGGCTAACATTGGAAACAAAGAGTCTTCGTTCGCGTTCTTCCTTCTCCTGCTCCGTCGTATCATGCAAAACAGCCACCAAACCTGAAATAAAGCCAGACTCTCGACGAATCAAGGCAAAGCGAACTCGAAGGCTCAGATATTCACCATTGACATCTTGGGAATCTAGCAACAATTCTGGACTTTGGGTAATCAAATCACGCAATTCATAGTCTTCTTCTATCTTGAGCAATTCCAAAATGCTTCTATTCAGAACATCTTCTTTAACCAGCCCCAGTTGCTTCTTGGCTGTATCGTTAATCATGATAATCTGACCCCGACGATTGGTCGCAAGAACCCCATCTGTCATATAAAACAGGATACTATTTAGCCTCTTACTCTCTTGTTCTAGATTTTCCTGAGTGAGACGAATAACCTCCGACAAGTCATTCAAATTATTGGTAATGTTGGTGATTTCAGACCCGCCTTGCATATCAAGAACCTTGGAATAATCTCCTGCAATCAAATCTTTAACCTTTTGATTGATTTGCTTCAACCGAATATTATCACGTCTATTCTCCAGTAATAAGAGGGTCACAACAAGGATGAAACCTAACAAAATCAGGATAAAGATAAAATCTCTGGTAAAAATGGTTTGTTTCAGTAAATCAAGCATTATTTCTCATGTAATACCCTACACCACGGCGTGTCAAGATATACTCTGGTCGGCTGGGCGTATCTTCAATCTTCTCACGCAGACGTCGGACAGTCACATCAACTGTACGGACATCACCAAAATAGTCATAACCCCAGACAGTCTCAAGCAAGTGTTCGCGCGTAATGACTTGACCTGTATGCGATGCCAAATGATACAAAAGCTCAAACTCACGGTGGGTTAAGTCTAGTTCTTCGCCATATTTTTTAGCCACGTAGGCATCTGGCACAATTTCTAAATCCCCAATTTGTATAGGTTGAGGTTTGCTATCTACTTCCTGCCCATCTACTGGCATAGGTTGAGAACGACGCAGCAAAGCTTTGACACGCGCCTGCAACTCACGATTTGAGAAGGGTTTTGTCACATAGTCATCTGCTCCAAGCTCTAAACCGATAACCTTATCAAATTCACTGTCTTTAGCCGACAGCATGATAATAGGTACACTACTTGTCTTGCGAATGGTCTTAGCAACTTCTAAACCATCAATTTCCGGAAGCATCAAATCCAGAATAATAATATCTGGTTGCTCTGCTTCAAATTGCTCTAGCGCTTCACGACCGTTAAAAGCAGTTACAACTTCGTAACCTTCCTTGGTCATATTAAACTTGATAATATCCGAGATTGGTTTCTCATCATCTACAATTAGTATTTTTTTCATATGTTCACCTTTTTCTCTACTATTATACCAAAAAAATAGTCAGAAGACACAATAGCTAGTCTTGGTTACTGTCTAAGTTGGCTTTTGCATAAGCCTGCCAGATTTTTTGTTGGGGTTTGGCAAGTGGAACATCCTTGAACCCTTCTGGTGAAAGCCAGCGAACTTCCCTATCTGAAAAATCATGGAAGTCACTCACTTGACCTGCTACAATTTGAACATGCCATTTACGATGACTAAAGACATGCTTAACAGTCTCAAAATAAATATCAAGCCAATCAACATCTAGGTCATAGTCCTGCTGGAAACTCTCTTCTGGACTTGGGCCAAAGTTCACGCTTTCTTCTGCAACCTGATGAAAGAGGTCAAACTGCTCTTCTTGCGAAAAGTTATCAACTTCTATCAAGGGGAAATGCCAAAAACCTGCCAAGAGCTTTTCACTTTCATTTTTTTCAAGCAAAAATTGTCCTTGAGAATTTTTCACAACTAAGACTTTAAGATAAATGGGAACTGGCTTTTTCTTTGGTGCCTTAATTGGATAACGGTCCATGGTTCCATTCTGATATGCAGCACTAAAGTCCTTCACCGGACTCTCTTCTGGCCTAGGATTTACAGGCGCCTCAATATCTGACCCCAAGTCCATCAAAGCTTGATTAAAGTCACCAGGCCTTTCTGGGTCAATCAAGATTTCCATCATTGCCTGAAAAATTTTACGATTACTTGGAATCCCAATATCGTGGTTGACTTCAAATAGACGCGCCAAAACTCGCATGACATTACCATCTACAGCTGGCTCAGGCAAGTTAAAAGCAATACTGGAAATCGCTCCTGCAGTGTAAGGTCCAATTCCTTTCAAGCTGGAAATTCCTTCATAGGTGTTTGGAAATTGACCACCAAAGTCAGTCATAATCTGCTGGGCTGCAGCCTGCATATTGCGAACTCGAGAATAATATCCCAGTCCCTCCCAAGCCTTCAACAAACGCTCTTCAGGTGCAGTTGCCAAACTTTCCACTGTTGGAAACCAGTCCAAGAATCGTTCATAGTAAGGGATAACCGTATCCACCCTGGTCTGCTGGAGCATAATTTCAGAGACCCAGATATGATAAGGATTTTTACTTCTACGCCACGGTAAATCTCTTTTGTTTTCATCATACCAGTTGAGGAGTTTCTGACGAAAAGAAACAATCTTCTCCTCCGGCCACATGACGATACCGTATTCTTTCAAATCTAACATATCTCTAGTATAACACAGAAGATTCTAACTGTCCTTTTCCTAGTATTAAAAAGCCTCTTCCCAAGGGAAAAGGACTGATACTCAATGAAAATCAAAGAGAAAACTAGGAAGCTAGCCGCAGGTTGCTCAAAACACTGTTTTGAGGTTGTGGATAGAACTAACGTAGTCAGCTCAAAACACCGTTTTGAGGTTGCAGATAGAACTGACGTAGTCAGTAACATCTATACGGCAAGGTGAATCTGACGTAGTTTGAAGAGATTTTCGAAGAGTATAAATCTTATTGATAAACTGCTTGCAGTCTGAGAAAAATGAGCTTGGATATTATTTCCAAACTCATTTGAATTCAATTTAACTATTAGAACAAGCCTAATACTGTTCCATCGCTTTCAACATCCATGTTGAGGGCTGCTGGTCGTTTTGGAAGTCCTGGCATGGTCATGACATCACCAGTTAAGGCAACGATGAAGCCTGCACCTAATTTTGGCACCAATTCACGAATGGTAATTTCAAAGTTTTCAGGTGCTCCAAGTGCATTTGGATTGTCTGAGAAGCTATACTGGGTCTTAGCCATACAGATTGGCAATTTGTCCCAACCGTTTTGAACGATTTGAGCGATTTGTGTTTGAGCTTTCTTCTCAAAGTTCACTTTGCTACCACGGTAGATTTCAGTAACAATCTTTTCAATCTTTTCTTGGACAGAAAGGTCATTGTCATACAAACGTTTATAGTTAGCTGGGGTTTCAGCGATAGTTTTGACAACTGTTTCGGCAAGTGCTACTCCACCTTCTGCACCATCAGCCCAGACACTAGCCAGCTCAACTGGAACATCAATTGAGGCACAGAGTTCTTTCAAGGCTGCGATTTCAGCTTCTGTATCAGAAACAAATTCATTGATAGCTACAACTGCTGGAATACCAAACTTACGGATATTTTCTACGTGGCGTTTCAAGTTAGCAAAACCGGCACGAACTGCTTCTACATTTTCCTCTGTCAGAGCATCCTTAGCCACGCCACCATTCATCTTAAGGGCTCGAAGGGTTGCGACAATGACAACTGCATCTGGAGATGTTGGTAAGTTTGGTGTCTTAATATCAAGGAATTTCTCGGCACCAAGGTCTGCACCAAAACCAGCTTCAGTAACTGTGTAATCAGCCAAGTGAAGGGCTGTAGTCGTTGCCAAGACAGAGTTACATCCGTGAGCAATATTGGCAAATGGACCACCATGTACAAAGGCAGGTGTACCGTAAATTGTCTGAACCAGGTTCGGTTTAATAGCATCCTTCAAAATCAAAGCCAAGGCACCTTCAACCTGTAAATCACCTACAGAAACTGGTGTACGGTCGTAACGATAACCAATAACGATATTCGCCAAACGACGTTTCAAGTCCTCGATGTCCGTCGCCAAGCAAAGAATAGCCATGATTTCAGAAGCGACGGTAATGTCAAAGCCATCCTCACGTGGAATACCATTTAGAGGGCCACCAAGTCCAACGGTCACATGGCGAAGAGCACGGTCGTTCAAGTCCACAACACGTTTCCAGAGTATACGACGTTGGTCAATTCCCAACTCATTTCCTTGGTGTAAGTGGTTGTCAATCAAAGCAGAAAGAGCATTGTTGGCAGTTGTAATGGCATGCATGTCTCCAGTAAAGTGGAGATTGATGTCTTCCATTGGCAGAACTTGAGCGTAACCACCTCCTGCAGCACCACCCTTAATTCCCATTACTGGACCAAGAGATGGTTCGCGAATAGCAATCATCGTTTTCTTGCCAATCTTGTTCAAGGCATCCGCAAGACCAATGGTAATGGTTGATTTTCCTTCACCTGCAGGTGTTGGGTTGATGGCAGTAACCAAAATCAATTTCCCAACTGGATTGCTCTCAACTGTACGAATTTTATCAAAACTAAGCTTAGCCTTGTACTTTCCATACAATTCCAAATCGTCGTAAGAAATTCCAAGCTTCTCTACAACATCAACAATGGGCTTCAACTCAATACTCTGTGCGATTTCAATATCTGTTTTCATTCAAAACTCCTCTAACCTCTTATATGATAATTCATTATAACACAAAACAAGATTTTTAACATCCTTAAACTCTCTAAACGTTCGTAATTATTCCTATTTTTAAGGTTTTTGGAGCCCTTTCTTAAATTTTATATGGCTTTATAGTTTTAAACTATAGTAGATTCTTATTATTTTTTATATATATTCAAGCGCTTTCTTTTGCTTATTATTTTTTTTTTTTGGTACAATAGTGCTATGAAAATTTTAGTTACATCGGGCGGTACCAGTGAAGCTATCGATAGCGTCCGCTCTATCACTAACCATTCTACAGGTCGCTTGGGGAAAATCATCACAGAAACCTTGCTTGCTGCAGGGCATGAAGTTTGTTTAATTACGACAAAACGAGCTCAGAAGCCAGAAGCTCACCCTAATCTAAGCATTCGAGAAATTACCAATACCAAGGACCTTCTACTAGAAATGGAAGAACGGGTTAAAGATTATCAGGTCTTGGTTCATTCAATGGCTGTGTCCGACTACACTCCTGTTTATATGACAGGTCTGGAGGAAGTTCAGGCTAGCTCCAATCTGGAAGAATTTTTAAGCAAGCAGAATCATCAGGCTAAGATTTCTTCAACTGACGAGGTTCAGGTCTTATTCCTGAAAAAAACACCCAAAATCATCTCTCTAGTCAAGGAATGGAATCCTGCTATTCATCTGATTGGTTTTAAACTACTAGTTGATGTCTCTGAAAATCATCTAATTGACACTGCTAGAAACAGTCTTATCAAGAACCAAGCAGACTTAATCATTGCAAATGACCAGACTCAAATTTCAACAGACAAGCATCGTGCTATCTTTGTTGAGAAAAATCAACTTCAATCAGTTAATACTAAGGAAGAAATTGCAGAACTCCTCCTTGAAAAAATTCAAGCCTACCATTCTTAGAAAGGAAAGATATGGCACATATTCTCTTGGCTGTAACAGGGTCAATCGCCTCTTACAAGTCGGCAGATTTAGTCAGTTCTCTAAAAAAACAAGGTCATCAAGTCACGGTTTTAATGACTCAGGCCGCTACAGAGTTTATCCAACCTTTGACACTACAGGTCTTATCACAGAATCCTGTCCACCTTGATGTCATGAAGGAACCCTATCCTAATCAGATTAATCATATCGAACTTGGAAAAAAGGCAGATTTATTTATCGTAGTCCCTGCAACAGCTAACACAATTGCAAAGCTAGCCCACGGCTATGCTGACAACATGGTAACCAGCATAGCTCTAGCCTTGCCCAAAAATATTCCTAAACTAATAGCTCCTGCTATGAATACAAAAATGTATGACCATCCGGCAACTCAGACTAATCTGAAAACATTAGAAACATACGGCTATCAGCTGATTGCTCCTAAGGAATCCCTACTAGCTTGTGGAGACCACGGAAGAGGAGCTTTAGCTGACCTCACAATTATTTTAGAAAGAATAAAGGAAACTCTCGATGAAAAAACGCTCTAATATTGCACCTATTGCTATCTTTTTTGCAACCATGCTCGTGATACACTTTCTGAGTTCACTTATCTTTAACCTTTTCCCATTTCCAATCAAACCGACCATCGTTCATATTCCTGTCATTATTGCCAGCATTATTTACGGTCCACGCGTTGGGGTTACACTTGGATTTTTGATGGGGCTGCTTAGCTTAACGGTTAACACGATTACAATTCTACCGACAAGCTACCTCTTCTCCCCATTTGTACCAAACGGAAACATCTACTCAGCTATCATTGCTATCGTCCCACGTATTTTGATTGGTTTAACTCCGTATCTAGTCTATAAACTAATGAAAAACAAGACTGGTCTGATTTTAGCTGGTGCCCTTGGTTCACTTACCAACACAGTCTTTGTCCTTGGTGGAATTTTCTACCTTTTTGGAAATGTTTTTGATGGTAATATCCAAAAACTCCTAGCAACTGTTATCTCAACAAATTCAATTGCCGAATTAGTCATTTCCGCAGTTCTAACCCTTGCTATTGTTCCAAGACTACAGACTTTGAAGAAATAAAAACAATCTCCGCTTTCAAACTTGAAGGTGGAGATTTTGCTCTATACAGTTTCTTTTTAGTGAAATCTTTACTAACTTTTAACTAAAAAACGACCTATAAACTCAAGTAAATCCTTGCTTTATTGTCTTCTTTATTGTACTATACTAGTGTATATACAGACAAAAAAGGAGATTCTTATGAATACACGGAAAAAGACACAATTTATGACAATGACAGCCCTTTTAACGGCTATTGCGATTTTGATTCCAATTGTTATGCCTTTCAAGATCGTCATTCCTCCTGCTTCTTACACTCTAGGGAGCCACATCGCTATTTTTATCGCTATGCTCTTGTCTCCCTTGATGGCAGTTTTTGTCATCCTAGCCTCTAGTTTTGGATTCTTGATGGCTGGCTATCCCATGGTAATCGTTTTTAGGGCTTTTTCCCATATCTTTTTTGGGACTTTGGGAGCTCTTTACCTACAAAAATTCCCCGATACTCTTGATAAACCAAAATCTTCCTGGATTTTCAACTTTGTGTTAGCGCTTGTCCATGCCCTTGCTGAAGTATTAGCCTGTGTCGTTTTTTACGCTACTTCTGGTACCAATGTAGAAAATATGTTTTATGTTCTCTTAGTTCTAGTTGGATTTGGCACAATTATCCATAGTATGGTAGACTATACATTAGCACTAGCTGTCTATAAAGTGCTTCGAAAACGCCGTTAAGTTAAAAGGAAGAACTATGACAAAAGATCGCAAACAAGCCCTGCTCCAACTCTTGAAAGAAGCTCCTAAAGCCCTCAATGGCCAAAGTTTGGCGGAACATTTTCATGTCACACGTCAGGTCATTGTACAGGACATCGCAATTTTGAGAGCCGATGGCGCTCCTATCCTATCCACTAATCGTGGCTACATCTATAAGCAAATTGATACCAATCCTTATGTTCACAAACTTTTCAAAGTGAAACATGAAGTTGAAGAAATCGGTCAGGAACTCCTTGCTATCGTCGATAATGGAGGGCGTGTCCAGAATACCTTGATTGACCATCCCGTTTATGGAGAAATTGAAACCTTGCTGAAATTGTCTTGTCGCCGAGATGTTCAACATTTTCTAGAACAAGTCGAGCGTTCAGACTTTAGACCTCTATCTGAATTGACAGATGGTATCCATTACCACCTAGTCGAAGCCGAAACACAACAAGACCTCCACTATATCGAGGAGGCCTTGGATCAGCTTGGTTATTTAGTAAAAGACTAGAAGATTTTCTTCTCCCAGCCATCTTCTGTACGGTGTCGGTAGAAAAACTCCGACTTGTCAGGAGCTTCCATCATTTCCATCAAGGGTAACATATCATAGAGGATGGGGAAGAAGCCTTTAAAATTACAAAACGCATAATATCAAGTGTTGACAAACCTCGATACTATGCGTTTTATTGTGGGGATATTTACTTCATTTTCTCCTGAAACTGAGTTTTTCTCCAGCCACTTTTTACACCCAAAAGCTCAAATACTAACAATAATATTTAAAAACTACATTGAATGAAAATTAACAACTACCTACTTACTAAAAATATATCACCAGTTATGTTGATCAACATTATCCTTAGTCACAAGATAAATTGGAGAAACTGTTTCTTTTTCCAGTTTTTTCCCTTGATAATGATCAATTGCTGATTGAATAGCAATTTCACCCATCTTAGCTGGTTGCTGAGCAATAGTGGCAGTAATATCACCTTTTGCAATAGCATCATGTGCATCTGGTTGACCATCAATACCAACAATTAATACATTGCTAAGACCAGCTGCTTTTACTGCTTGTGCAGCTCCTAACGCCATCTCATCATTCTGTGCAAAGATTGCTTGTACTTCTTTGTTTCCTTGAATCATATTTTGCGCTGTATTCAAAGCTTTTGCGCGATCAAAATTAGCGGATTGACTAGAAAGAACATCTAAATTTGTCTTTGAAATTTGTTCAAATCCTTTACCTCTATCTACAGTTGCAGAAGCGCCAGGGACTCCTGATAATTCAAAAGTTTTTGCTTTTTCTCCCAATTGCTTGGTAATAAATTCTGCAGCCATTTTACCTGCTTCTACGTTATCAGAAGCAACAGTTGTCAAGACTTCACCGCCATTACTACCGCGGTCAATTAAGATTACTGGAATATTTGCATTATTAGCAGCTTTAATAGATGTAACAATTGCATCAGAATCAACTGGATTAATTAGTAAAGCATCTACATTTTGACTAATAAAATTTTGAATATCATCTGCTTGTCTAGCAGCATCATCTTGTGCATCTGCTATCTTCAAAGTTACTTCTTTTTCTCTTGCGGCTTTTTCAAGACCATCTTTCATAGCTACAAAATAGGGATTGTTAGTAGTCGAAATAGAAACTCCTAATTTTAATTCTTTTGCTGACTTTTGAGTCGTAGATTTATTATCATTTGATGAATTTCCTAAACCAGTTTTTCCACAAGCTACTAAAGCAAAAATAAATGTTACAAACAAAGCAAAAATGCTAATTTTTTTAATAATTTTCATGTTATTACTCCTCGTAATATATATCTATAGGGATAGTTTCAATCCCGATTATTGTACGTCATCTAATAAATTGTTACTATTTCCAAAAAAATTGAAAATTATTCTACTGTTTTACAACTTTAAAACGATCAATCAGAACAGCAATTAAGATTACAACTCCTTTTACTACTTGTTGCCAAAATGCTGAAACACCGATAATATTAAGTCCATTATTCAAAACCCCAATAATTAAAGCACCTATTAAGGTCCCCAGTATGCGACCTTTACCTCCTGATAATGAGGTTCCCCCAAGAACAACAGCTGCAATAGCATCCATTTCATAACTAGCACCTGCTGTTGGTTGAGCAGAACTTAAGCGTGATGTTATAATCAATCCAGAAATTGAAGCCATAATACCTGAAATTGAATAAATGATAATTTTCACTTTATTTAGTTTCACACCTGATATATATGCTGCTTTTTCATTCCCCCCTATAGCATACACAGATTTACCAAATGCTGTTTTATGAAGTAAAACATATAAAACAATAAATACAATAAACATAATAATTACAGGAAATGGAATTCCGACTATGTAACCTTGCCCCAAAAATTGAAATAAGAATGTATCACTTAATCCTTTTGTAATAGGATTCCCATTTGTATAAACAAGTGTTGCGCCTCTAAAAATAGTCATAGTTGCTAAAGTAACGATAAATGGAGCTAATTTCCCGTAGGAAATCAATAAACCATTCATCATCCCCAGAATGCAACCCAAAATTAAAGAGATGAGAATTGCTAATGTAACAGGCATTCCAGATCCTAATAGGCCAGCTGTGAGCGCACTGGATAAGGCTAAAATTGATCCAACTGATAAATCAATTCCACCTGTTAGAATAACAAAGGTCATTCCAAAAGCGATCAGTGCATTTGATGTTACTTGCAATAGTAAATTTAACAGATTATTTGCTGTTAAAAAATTTGAATTGATAATAGTGATGACAGCCATTAAAATTATCAATGCTATTACTGTTGTCAATTCTGACATATACTTCATAGTATTTTTCACACTATTGTCCTCCTGTAGCTAGTTGCATAACTTTTTCTTGTGTAGCTTCTTGACGTGTTAATTCTCCACTAATTCTTCCTTCATGCATGACCATAATGCGATCACTGACTCCGATCACTTCTGGTAAATCTGAAGATACCATAATAATCGGCACACCTCGTTCAGCCAATTCATTCATTAATTGGTAAATTTCACGCTTAGCACCAACATCTACCCCACGAGTTGGCTCATCTAGAATCAGTACTTTTGGAGCAATACCTATCCATTTTGCTAAAACTACTTTCTGTTGATTACCACCAGAAAGTGTCCCAACTTCCTTATCTGGATAACCTGATTTAATTCGTAGCCTATCAATTAAACGTTGTACAAATATATCACTTGTTTTATTATCAAAAATGCCATTTTTAACAAAATCACGAGTACTAGGTAAAGTCATATTATCTTTAATAGAAAAATCTAAAATCAATCCCTCATCTTTACGATCTTCTGTTAAGAAACCAATTCCATGCTTAATTGCTTCAAAAGGATTTTTAATTATCAGTTCATCTTCATTTATTATAATTTGACCAGATTTTAAAGAATCAATTCCAAAAATTGCTCGCATTATTTCAGTACGACCAGCACCCATCAAACCAGAAAAACCAAGAATTTCCCCTTGACGTACATAGAAAGAAATATCCGTAAAAGCATCACCAGAAAGATTCTTAGCTTGAAAAACAATATTCCCAATCTCAGCCTTTTTTTCTGGATAATAATCTTCTAATTCACGACCTACCATCTTCTGAACTAATTCATCCGCATTGGTTAACTTCGTTTTCTTGGTATCAATTACAAACCCATCCCTCATAACAGTTATAAGATCTGTAATCTTAAAGATTTCTTCCATCCGATGTGAAATATACACAATACCTACACCATCAGATTTTAATCCTTCTATCACTTTAAAAAGTGTTTCAGTTTCACGATCAGTTAAAGCTGCTGTGGGTTCATCCATAATTAACAAGGAAACTTCTGATAATAAACATTTTGCTATTTCTATCATTTGTTGTTGTCCGACTGATAATTGACCAATGATTGCATCAAGAGGAATAGAGATATTAAGACGTTTAAATGCTTCTTTAGCTTTCCTTTCCATACTAGCTTTATCTAAAAACCCAATCGAATTTTTTATTTCTCTTCCTAAAAAAAGATTATCAAGTACAGTCATATCTGGCCAAGTATTCATTTCTTGATGAATAAAACTCAGTCCAAACCGTTCTGCCTCTTGAGGATTAGAAAATGTTTTTTCTTTTCCATCAATAAAAATAGTTCCTGAAGTAGCTGGAAAAAGTCCAGTTAAAATATTCATTAAGGTTGATTTGCCTGCACCATTCTCTCCCATTAAAGCATGAACTTCTCCTGAATTAAGAACCAAATCAATACTTTCTAAAACACGATTATTCCCAAAAGATTTTGAAATGTTCTTCATTTCAATTTTCATAGGCAACCCCCTTCTAAATAATAACTCCTGATTGCAAGATTATATTCGAATATGGTGTATCTTCCCCAGTGCGAATAACTGCCTTAACTTTAGTATTCATAGCTTTCAATTCTTCATGACTAATATATTCAATAATTATATTCGATCCTAAAAGATCTAGAACTGCTTGCCACTGTTCTTTGTTTTTTTCCTTAATTTCTTCTGCTAAGAAAATTTTTTCAATAAGTACATGATCTGAATATTCTTTTAAAACTTCTAAAAAACTTGGACTACCTTTTCTTAATGCTAAATCAATTTTATCAACACCTTTTGGAACTGGCAATCCTAAATCTCCGATACAAACCAAATCCATATGACCTAAATCATCAGCTAGTTTTGCTATATTACTATTTAAAATCCCATATTTCTTCATATCCTGAATGCTCCTTTATTTCTTTCAAACTCGGCATGCCTCCTTGCGCTCCAAATCTTTGAACAGAAAGATGTGAAGCAATTGTTGCAAAGGACAATGCAACATTCATCTCTTTTCCTTTTGAGATAGCATAAGCAAAAGCACCATTAAATGTATCTCCTGCTCCTGTAGTATCAACTACTTCTGCTTTTATAGCAGGAATCTTCTGAACTACTGCCCCATCATAATAAATGGAACCTTCAACTCCTAATGTCACAATCATTTTATTAGGATAAATTTTAATAATTTCTTCTAATTTCTTATCTGGAAAAAGCTCTGAACATTCATGCTCATTAGGAGTAATAAAATCACAAAAAGGAATCATCTCTATATCTGTTTCTCTAGCTGGTGCAGGATTGTAAAGCACCTTAACTTGATTTTCTTGACAAAATTTAGCTATAGATAGGTTGGCTTCATGTGGTATTTCATTCTGTAATACAACAATACTTGCATCACTAATCAATTCCCACTCATTTTTCCAATCATTTGTTTTAACTAAATTATTCGCTCCTGGATAATAAATAATTCTATTATCACCTCCATATAAAGTAATTTGTGCAACTCCTGTAGATTGTGGTACCGTTCCCACATGTTCTATAGAAATATTATTATTTTGCAGATTACTTAGTAAATCTGCTGAAAAAATATCTTCTCCGACGTTTCCAAATATGTAAATATTATCTTCTACACTGGATAATCTACCAATAGCTACAGCTTGATTTGCACCTTTTCCACCTGGAACTATATTAAATGAATCCCCAAAAATCGTTTCACCTCCTTCTGGAATCCTTTTTGTTCTCATAACTAAGTCCATTGAAATACTTCCAACAACAACAATTTTACTCATTACTTTCTCCTTAATGTATTTCTTTCTACGTATCTAACAGGTAGTTTAATTTTAGCTTCATCTATAGAGAACTTATTTGCCATATTATAGATTAGTTTTGCAGCCTGTTCTCCCATTTTATATGATGATTGGTGAATAGTTGATAAAGAAGGGTAAATAAATTGACTAAGTACAATATCATCATAACCAATGATTTGAATATCATCTGGAATTTTTTTACCAATTGCTAAAATTTCATGAATATAAGCTATCGCATGAATATCAGAAGGTGCTATAATACTATCGATATTTGGATTTCTTTTTAGATTCTCTTTAGCTTCTTTTTGAATTTTTTCAAAGTCAAACGTTTCACTTTCTTCAATACAAATTTCTAAAGATTTATTCCTCAAATAGTTTAAACTTGCTTCAAACCGTTCCGCGATATTCTCGGCTTTATCATCTAAAACTTTAATAATCAGAACTTGTTTAGCACCTGCATTACAGATTGCTTCAGCAGCCAAACGACCACCTGACTGATTATCAGAAAAAACACCGTAACCTGTATCTTTACTAATTCGGTCAACCACAACAACAGGTAATGATAAATCTGGATATTCTTTTGTGAAATCATGTGTAGTAATAATGCCAGCAGCATTTGTTTTCAACAGTAAATTAACATATTCACTCAAAGATTCTTGGTCTGAAATCGTACCAACCATAATTCTATAACCTTTATCTTTCAAATATGATTCAGCTCCTCGAACCAATCTTGGGAAGAAGGGATTTGAAATATCTGGCAATAAGAGTCCCACCATTTGGTTTTTTTTGGTTTTCAAAGATTGTGCTAATACATTTGGTGTGTAATTTAATTTTTTAATCGCATTTTTTATTTTCTCTCTCGCATCATCTCCGACATAACCTTTTTTTGATATATATCTTGAAACCGTTGATTTTGATACTCCAGCTTCTTCAGCAACCTGTTTTATTGTAGTCATCATTCCTCCTTCTTACATTGTGGAACCGTTCCCTTATTCTATAGTAAACGTTTTCTTTTGATTTGTCAATACTTTTCTAAAAATATTTTAAATTTATTTCAGAGTACATATATTTTTTCCACATCTTCTATTACTATTAGACAGGAAACACAACAAGACCTCAACTATATCGAGGAGGCCTTGGATCAGCTAGGTTATTTAGTAAGGGATTAGAAGATTTTCTTCTCCCAATCGTCTTCTGTACGGCGAGGGTAGAAAAATTCAGATTTGTCAGGAGCTTCCATCATCTCCATCAAGGGTAACATATCATAGGCCAGATCCAAGTTTGGAATCTGGTCTTTTTGTACCCAAGAAACTTCTCCTTCATCTGAAGAGCGAAGGGTACCAGAGAACTCAGTCGCCTTATAACAAACGACAATATAGCGCCCACCTGTATCTAGTGGCCAATTTTTAATGCCGACCAGTTGAGGATTTTGGATAGTCAACCCTGTTTCTTCATAGATTTCACGAATGACAGACTCCGCGAAAGACTCGCCGTTTTCTACATGACCTCCTGGAAAGGCATAACCTGACCAGCGATTGGTTTCAGGAGAGCGATACTGCATAACCACGCGCTGCGTTTCGAGGTCTTCAATCAGACAAATATTTGTTAAAATCGTTAATTGGGAACGGGACATGGATTTACTCGCTTTCTAAGTTATTAAATTTTCAGACTTGGTACCATATTAGCTTTTACTTTTGAGAATTATTTAGAATAGAACACCATCCGTTTTTCCTTTATAGGCTTTCCAAGTTCAAGGATTTTTTCTTGGCCATCAAAAGTAAAACCCATTTTTTGATAGAAAGCAATGGCGCGCTTATTATCTTTCAATACCCATAAGAAAATTTCAGAAAAATGATCAAGAGCAGTCAAAGCTGCTCTCACTAACTTTTGTGCGATTCCTTTTCCATAATAATCTTTTAAAACATATAAAGCAATAATTTCACCAGCTTGAATAGTCTCATCACGAAAGTTCCCATAACTGATAAAACCAACTACCTTCACGCCATCTATCGCAATCAATGTATTTTCTGGATACTTTTGACTAAAGAATCGACATCTTTCTAATGTCATCGTCTCCTGAAATTCTGCAGGCAAAAGATCGTCATAAGCCTCTCTCCACGTTTGCCAGTGAACAAGGGATTTACCTTCTATCTCTTCAGGAGTTTCCATTGATTTGATAATAACCGTCATTTATTTTCTTCTCCTTAATCCAACAGTCTGACTTCCTTTGCTACTTTTTGTAGAAATTTTTCTCTTGTTGAACTTGTATTCACTTCACGTCCTAACTCTCCTAAGATTGAAACCCTCTTTGTTTTTATGCCACAATGATTTAATACAGCATTCTTTAATACTGATATCCCATAACTGTCTGGAATGTTAACTGGACCTGAAAATACTTTGTACCACCAAGTTGGTGCCATGGAGGTTGCATAGA
Source organism: Streptococcus sp. 1453 (assembly GCF_013276955.1). Lineage (NCBI taxonomy): Bacteria > Bacillati > Bacillota > Bacilli > Lactobacillales > Streptococcaceae > Streptococcus > Streptococcus sp. 1453. The sequence continues at coordinate 41,338 of NZ_VMLZ01000003.1, read as the reverse complement.
TACTAGCTGTTTTGCCTTTTAGTAACTTTTTAAACTGATTACCTCTCAAGTAGTTCAAAATAAAGCTTCCTCGATTATTTGCAGAGTATGCAATGCCTGGCGTAAAAACACGATCAATCCACCCCTTCAATAGACTAGGCATACTACTCCACCAAATAGGATAAACAAAAATGAAATGATCTGCCCACTGGATTAATGATTGAGAGCGTAGAATAAACGGATCGTCCTCCATCCTTTGCCGATAACCATAACGTAAAACAGGATCAAACTCTTCCTCATTAAGATTAATCACTTCAAGTTCATGTCTCTTTGAGTCTATACTTTCTACAATCGTTTGAAAAATTGCTTGACAGTAGCTTTCTTTATCAGGATGTCCATTGATAACTAAAATATTCATAAAATTCCCCTAATCCAACGCCCTAACTTCCAGCATCATATCTCGAATCTGAGCTGCTAGTTCAAAGTCAAGCACTTCAACGGCTTCTTGCATTTGTTTTTCAAGTTTCTTGACAAGCTCTTTGCGCTCTTGTTTGTTGAGGCTGTTGATGTCAACTTCCTTGTCTTCTTCCTTAGCAACTGCCTTGGTCACGGCAATCAGGTCTCGAATTTCTTTCTTGATGGTTTGTGGAACGATACCGTGTTCTTCATTATAGGCCATCTGGATTTTCCGACGGCGGGCAGTTTCATCGATAGCACGTTGCATAGACTGGGTAACGGTGTCCGCATACATGATGACATGACCTTCACTGTTACGGGCGGCACGTCCAATGGTCTGGATGAGTCCACGTTCGTTACGGAGGAAACCTTCCTTGTCAGCATCGAGAATGCCAACCAAGCTAACCTCAGGAACGTCAATCCCTTCACGAAGGAGATTGATTCCAACCAAGACATCAAAGACACCCAAGCGGAGATCACGGATAATCTCCGTCCGTTCCAAGGTCTTGATATCCGAGTGCATGTACTTGACCTTGATGCCCATTTCCTTGAAATAGTCGGTCAAGTCCTCTGCCATTTTCTTGGTTAAAGTGGTAATAAAGGTACGCTCATTCTTTTCTAAACGGGCATTGATTTCACCTAAGAGGTCATCAATCTGTCCCATTGTCGGACGTACTTCCACCTCAGGATCCAATAGCCCTGTCGGACGAATGATTTGCTCAATCACTGTCTCTGTCTGTTCATTTTCATAGTCACCTGGTGTCGCTGAAACGTAAACAATCTGGTGCACATGGCTTTCAAACTCTTCACGACGTAAAGGACGATTGTCCAGAGCAGACGGCAAACGAAAACCATAATTTACTAGCATTTCTTTACGCGAACGGTCTCCATTGTACATGCCCTTGATTTGTCCCATGGTCATGTGGCTCTCATCAATCATGATCAAGAAATCATCTGGGAAGAAGTCGAGAAGGGTATAAGGAGGCTCACCCTCACTCCGCCCATCCATGTGGCGTGAGTAGTTCTCAACCCCGTTGGTATATCCCATCTCACGGAGCATTTCGATATCATACTCTGTCCGCTGTTTCAAACGTTGGGCTTCAAGCAGTTTGCCTTCCTTCTCAAAGACAGCTAACTGCTCTTCCAACTCGGCCTGAATCTTGGCAATGGCCACTTCCATGTGGTCGTCATTGGTCACAAAGTGAGTAGCTGGGAAAATCGCCAAATGATCCACTTCTCCCAAGACCTGACCTGTCAGAGCCTCAACCTCACGAATACGGTCAATTTCGTCTCCAAAAAATTCTACTCGAAAAGCGTGTTCATCACGAGAGGCTGGGAAAATCTCCACTACATCCCCACGCACACGAAATCTCCCCCGTTGGAAATCAATATCATTTCGCTCAAACTGAATATCAACCAAGTCATTCAAGAGTTTATCACGAGAAATTTCAAGACCTGGACGCAGACTAACGACACTATCAGCGTATTCTTTTGGCGAACCCAGACCATAGATACAAGAGACTGAGGCCACGACAATAACATCATTGCGCTCCAAAAGGGCCGAAGTCGCTGAGTGACGAAGTTTGTCAATCTCGTCATTGACAGAACTATCCTTTTCAATATAGGTATCACTAGAAGGCACATAGGCCTCTGGCTGGTAATAATCATAGTAAGACACAAAATACTCAACGGCATTTTCAGGAAAAAACTCCTTAAACTCTCCATATAGCTGGCCTGCTAGAGTTTTATTGTGGGCGATGACCAGAGTTGGTTTATTGACTTTGGAAATGACCTGACTCATGGTATAGGTCTTCCCTGTTCCAGTCGCCCCCATCAGAATCTGAGCTTTTTCTCCACCCTCGATATTATCAACCAACTGCTCGATAGCTTGTGGTTGGTCTCCTGATGGTTCATATTTTGATACTAGTTTAAATTGATTGTCTGTAATGCGATTGATCATAAGAATCCTCTCTCCATATGCTATTCCTATTTTAGCATACTTATAGCATTTTCACGAAGAAAAGGACGGACCGAAGTCACATCCTTTCATTTTCTTTCTTTAATTGATAAGCGAGATAAAGAATCAGCAGAAACAAAATAATACTGGACACGATGGAACCCTCAATACCAAAAGACCCACCAGAAAGCCAGTCTTGATTGCCTTGTGGAGTAAATTTCATGATTGATGTTCCTGAAGACTGGCCACTAACTAATACTCCAAAGAGGTTTCCCTGTGCGAAATTCCAAGCTCCATGAATACCACCTATACCCCATATAGTATCTGTTTTAAGAAGATATAGGGACATGGCAACTCCGAATAAAAAGAGATCAATTGCAGATAAGAAAGTTATGCCTGGATTTCCTAAATGAAGTAAGGTAAAGAGACTACTAGATATGATAATAGCGACTTTAAGATTGGTTCTCTTAGCCAATTGTGGAATCAGCCAAGCACGAGTAACCAATTCTTCTGCCGTTCCTTGTAAAATCCAAAATGGAATGGTAAAAATGACAAAGATAAGCGAATAAGGATTCAAGTGAATGGAGTCAAATTGATACTGCCCCAACACTACTAGTCCAGCCAAAGCAAGTATAAAGAGGGATAGACCAAGACCGTATCCTTTAAATAAGGCACTTAAAAAATTTTCTTTATAGAATCCCAAGGTTCGAATCGGTCTTTTCTCTACTTTTCTAGTCCATCTAAACACAGTTAAGATGATAAAACCAAAGGACAATAATTCAAATATTAAATGGATGTCACTTGTTTTATCAGATAAATTCTGAAATAACATTTGAAGGAAATCTGCAATTCTTTGACCACCCATACCAAGATTGCTAAATAGCCCGATCAATGCTAAAAAACTAAGGCCAAAAAATAGAGAAGATATGAACTCAGATATATAGACGAAAAATAGAGCTAACAAGGGGCTTGTGTAAATGTTTAAACTCATTTTAGAAGTTTCAAAGTCTTTTAAGATTCTTTTGTCTTTCATAACTTTATCCTCTTTTACTATATGATATACCTTTATTATAGCACTTCTGTTGTGTGATTCAAGACAAAACAAGAATTATGGATGTTATATTTTCTGACACAAAAATATAAAAATTTGCCTTTTTTTACTTTTTCTGATATAATGGGAAAATATTCGGAAAAGGAGACTAAAAATGAAGAAAAAATTTCTAGCATTTTTGCTAATTTTATTCCCAATTTTCTCATTAGGTATTGCCAAAGCTGAAACGATTAAGATTGTTTCTGATACCGCCTATGCACCTTTTGAGTTTAAAGATTCAGATCAAACTTATAAAGGAATTGATGTTGACATTATCAACAAAGTCGCTGAGATTAAAGGATGGAACATTCAGATGTCCTATCCTGGATTTGACGCAGCGGTCAATGCGGTTCAAGCTGGTCAAGCTGACGCTATCATGGCAGGGATGACAAAGACGAAAGAACGTGAAAAAGTTTTCACCATGTCTGATACTTACTATGATACAAAAGTTGTCATTGCAACTACAAAGGCACACAATATTAGCAAGTACGACCAATTAACTGGCAAAACCGTTGGTGTTAAAAACGGAACTGCTGCTCAACGTTTTCTTGAAACAATCAAAGATAAATACGGCTTTACTATTAAAACATTTGACACTAGTGATTTGATGAACAACAGCTTGAGTGCTGGTGCCATTGATGCCATGATGGATGACAAACCTGTTATCGAATATGCCATCAACCAAGGTCAAGACCTCCATATTGAAATGGATGGGGAAGCTGTAGGAAGTTTTGCTTTCGGTGTGAAGAAAGGAAGCAAATACGAGCACCTAGTTACTGAATTTAACCAAGCCTTGGCTGAAATGAAAAAAGATGGTAGCCTTGATAAAATCATCAAAAAATGGACTGCTTCATCGTCTTCAGCAGTGCCAACTACAACTACTCTTGCAGGCTTAAAAGCTATTCCCGTTAAGGCTAAATATATCATTGCCAGCGATTCTTCTTTTGCACCTTTTGTTTTCCAAAATTCAAGCAACCAATACACTGGTATTGATATGGAATTGATTAAGGCCATCGCTAAAGACCAAGGTTTTGAAATTGAAATCACCAACCCTGGTTTCGATGCTGCTATCAGTGCTGTTCAAGCTGGACAAGCTGACGGTATCATTGCTGGTATGTCTGTCACAGATGCTCGTAAGGCAACTTTTGACTTCTCAGAATCATACTACACTGCTAATACAATCCTTGGTGTCAAAGAATCAAGTACCATTGCTTCTTATGAAGATTTGAAAGGGAAGACAGTTGGTGTTAAAAACGGAACTGCTTCTCAAACCTTCCTAACAGAAAATCAAAGCAAATACGGCTACAAAATCAAAACCTTCGCTGATGGTTCATCAATGTATGACAGTTTAAACACTGGTGCCATTGATGCCGTTATGGATGATGAGCCTGTCCTCAAATATTCTATCAGCCAAGGACAAAAATTGAAAACACCAATCGCTGGAACTCCAATCGGTGAAACAGCCTTTGCCGTTAAAAAAGGCACAAATCCTGAATTGATTGAAATGTTCAACAACGGACTTGCAAACCTTAAAGCAAACGGTGAATTCCAAAAGATTCTTGACAAATACCTAGCTAGCGAATCTTCAACTGCTTCAACAAGCACTGTTGATGAGACAACTATTTGGGGCTTGCTTCAAAACAACTACAAACAGCTCCTTAGCGGTCTTGGTATCACTCTTGCTCTAGCTCTTATCTCATTTGCTATTGCCATTGTCATCGGGATTATCTTCGGTATGTTCAGTGTCAGCCCATATAAATCTCTTCGTGTAATCTCTGAGATTTTCGTTGACGTTATCCGTGGTATTCCATTGATGATTCTTGCAGCCTTCATTTTCTGGGGAATTCCAAACTTCATCGAGTCTATCACAGGCCAACAAAGTCCAATTAACGACTTCGTAGCCGGTACTATTGCCCTCTCACTCAATGCAGCGGCTTATATCGCTGAGATCGTTCGTGGTGGTATTCAGGCCGTTCCAGTTGGACAAATGGAAGCCAGCCGAAGCTTGGGTATCTCTTATGGAAAAACCATGCGTAAGATTATCTTGCCACAAGCAACTAAATTGATGTTGCCAAACTTTGTTAACCAATTCGTTATCGCTCTTAAAGATACAACTATCGTATCTGCTATCGGTTTGGTTGAACTCTTCCAAACTGGTAAGATTATCATCGCCCGTAACTACCAAAGTTTCAAGATGTATGCAATCCTTGCTATCTTCTATCTTGTAATTATCACGCTTTTGACTAAACTAGCGAAACGCTTAGAAAAGAGGATTCGTTAATGGCAAAATTAAAAATTGATGTAAATGATTTACACAAAAGCTACGGAAAAAATGAAGTTTTAAAAGGAATTACGACCAAGTTCTATGAAGGAGATGTTGTTTGTATCATCGGTCCTTCAGGTTCTGGTAAGTCAACTTTCCTTCGTAGCCTAAATCTTTTAGAAGAAGTTACTAGCGGTCACATCACTGTGAACGGTTATGACTTAACTGAAAAAACAACCAACGTTGACCACGTCCGTGAAAATATCGGAATGGTGTTCCAACACTTCAATCTCTTCCCACACATGTCTGTATTGGACAACATCACCTTTGCTCCTATTGAGCACAAGTTGATGACTAAGGAAGAAGCTGAAAAATTGGGAATGGAGTTGCTTGACAAGGTTGGGCTAGCAGATAAGGCTAAGGCCTGTCCAGATAGCCTATCAGGTGGTCAAAAACAACGTGTAGCCATCGCTCGTGGACTTGCAATGAATCCAGACATCATGCTCTTTGATGAACCAACTTCTGCCCTTGACCCTGAAATGGTCGGAGACGTACTAAACGTTATGAAGGAATTGGCTGAGCAAGGTATGACCATGATTATCGTAACCCATGAGATGGGATTTGCTCGTCAGGTTGCCAACCGAGTTATCTTTACTGCAGATGGCGAGTTCCTAGAAGACGGAACACCTGATCAAATCTTTGATAACCCTCAACACCCACGTCTGAAAGATTTCTTGGACAAGGTCTTAAACGTCTAATACTCAAACTGTAAGGATTTCCTTGCAGTTTTTTTCTATCTCGTATTGGAATTTTTGATTTTTCGGAAAATTATGTTAGAATTAAGTTTATGAAATGAGGTTTCCTCATACCTAGCAAAACTAGGAATAAAAATAGAAATTAGGTAGCTAGATGTCATCTAAGGTTATTGTTACAATTTTCGGTGCGAGTGGAGACCTGGCTAAACGCAAGCTCTACCCTTCCCTTTTTAGACTATATAAATCCGGCAATCTTTCCAAGCACTTTGCCGTTATTGGAACTGCCCGTCGTCCTTGGAGCAAGGAATATTTTGAATCTGTTGTAGTCGAATCTATCCTTGATTTGGCAGATAGTACCGAACAGGCTCAGGAATTCGCTAGTCACTTCTACTATCAAAGCCATGATGTCAATGATACAGAGCACTACATTGCTTTGCGTCAATTGCAGGCTGAACTAAATGACAAGTACCAAGCTGAACACAACAAGCTCTTCTTCTTGTCTATGGCTCCTCAATTCTTTGGAACCATTGCCAAACATCTTAAGTCTGAAAACATTGTAGACGGTAAAGGCTTTGAGCGCTTAATCGTTGAGAAACCATTTGGTACAGATTACGCAAGCGCAAGCAAGTTGAATGACGAACTCCTAGCAACATTTGACGAAGAACAAATTTTCCGTATCGACCATTATCTTGGTAAGGAAATGATTCAAAGTATCTTTGCAGTTCGCTTTGCAAACTTGATTTTTGAAAACGTTTGGAACAAGGACTTTATCGATAATGTTCAAATTACCTTTGCGGAGCGCTTGGGTGTAGAAGAACGTGGTGGCTACTATGACCAATCTGGTGCCCTCCGCGACATGGTACAAAACCATACACTACAACTCCTTTCCCTTCTCGCCATGGACAAACCAGCAAGCTTCACAAAGGACGAGATTCGTGCTGAGAAGATTAAGGTCTTTAAAAACCTCTATCATCCAACTGATGAAGAACTCAAAGAACACTTTATCCGTGGTCAATATCGTTCTGGTAAGATTGATGGCATGAAATACATCTCTTATCGTAGCGAGCCAAATGTTAATCCAGAATCAACAACTGAAACCTTTGCATCTGGTGCCTTCTTTGTAGACAGCGATCGTTTCCGTGGTGTTCCTTTCTTCTTCCGTACTGGTAAACGTCTGACTGAGAAAGGAACTCATGTCAACATCGTCTTTAAACAAATGGATTCTATCTTTGGTGAACCACTTGCTCCAAATATTTTGACCATCTATATCCAACCAACAGAAGGTTTCTCTCTTAGCCTAAATGGGAAACAAGTAGGAGAAGAATTCAACTTGGCTCCTAACTCACTTGATTACCGTACAGATGCGACCGCAACTGGTGCTTCTCCAGAACCATACGAGAAATTGATTTATGATGTCTTAAATAACAACTCAACTAACTTTAGCCACTGGGATGAAGTTGGTGCGTCATGGAAATTGATTGACCGTATCGAAGAGCTCTGGGCTGAAAATGGTGCCCCACTTCATGACTATAAAGCTGGAAGTATGGGACCTCAAGCCAGCTTTGACTTACTTGAAAAATTTGGTGCCAAATGGACTTGGCAACCAGATATCGCCTATCGTCAAGATGGTCGTTTAGAATAAAAAAATTTCCTGCAAGTTTGTACCTTGCAGGATTTTTGCTTCTGATTAGATTAAGCCTTCCAAGAGACCCTTCATAAAGTTTTCTGAGTTAAACTCTCCAATATCATCGATTTTTTCACCAAAACCAATCAATTTTACAGGAATATTGAGCTCTTCTCGGATAGCTAGAACAACACCACCTCGAGCAGTTCCATCAATCTTAGTCAAGACTATTCCTGTCAAAGGGGTAATTTTCGAAAATTCTTTGGCCTGTACCAGGGCATTTTGACCTGTTGATGCATCAAGTGCCAAGAAGGTTTCATGGGGTGCCTCTGGCACAACACGCTTGATGATGCGTCCAATCTTCTCCAACTCAGCCATGAGGTTGTCCTTGTTTTGCAAACGACCAGCGGTATCAATCATGAGAATATCAATACCTTCAGCTACGGCACGTTCCATGCCATCAAAGACCACACTGGCTGGGTCAGCTTTCTCAGGTCCAGTCACAACTGGAACGTCCACACGACGACCCCATTCAGCTAGCTGGGCTACTGCTCCTGCACGGAAGGTATCTGCCGCAACCAGCATGACTTTCTTGCCAGCTTGTTTGTAGCGGTGGGCTAGTTTTCCGATAGAAGTTGTTTTCCCAACACCATTAACACCAACGAAGAGCATGACTGTCAAGCCATCTTGGAAGTGGATGCTTTCATCGTAGCTACCATCCTTTTCATAAAGCTCAACCAATTTCTCAATAATGACACGGCGTAGTGCATCAGGTTTTTTGGCGTTTTCAAGCTTGGCTTCGTAGCGGAGCTCCTCTGTTAAGTTTGAAGCTACCTGCACACCGACGTCGCTCATGATCAGTAGTTCTTCCAGTTCCTCGAAAAATTCCTCATCAACAGAGCGGAAATTGGCAAAGAAGGCATTCAAACGAGCACCAAATCCTGTACGAGTTTTCTTGAGACTTCGGTCATATTTTTCCTGAACAGTTTCTTCTACCTGAGGCCTTTCTACTTCAAGAACTTCAGAACTATTTTCTTCTACAGTTTCTAGAAGCTCAGTATTCTCTTCCTCTGGGACTTCTTCTGAGTTTGGCAATTCTTCAACTTCTTCTTGAGAAACTTCTACAACTGGCTCTGAATCCTGACTCTCTTCAACTGTCTCTTGATTTTCCTCTTCTTGGAGCAGATCTTCTTCAGAACTTTCAACCTCTGCATCTTCTTGAGGAACTTTCTCAGCTTCTGTTAAGGCAGGCTCAGCATCTTCAGACAAATCAAGATTTTCCAGAGCTTCTTTTACAACTTCTTCGATTTTAGGTTCTTCTTTTTTTCCGAATAGACGGTCAAATAATCCCATATCTTAGTTCTCCTTTAGCACATATTCTTCGATAGCCCAGGCGACAGCCTCTTCATCGTTGGTCATTGGCGTCACCACATTTGCGACTGCCTTGACTTCAGGAACAGCATTTTTCATTGCAACACCGAGTCCTGCCCACTCAATCATAGAAAGGTCATTGGCCTCGTCACCACAAGCCACGACTTGACTTTGGTCGATTCCTAGATGGCTGATTAGTTTTGCCAAACCTGTTGCTTTATGAACATTCTTTGGTGACCATTCTAGCAACATTTCACGTGATTTAAAGATTTCATATTGGTCAAACAATTCTGGAGAAATCTTCTGAATGGCTGCATCCAAGGGTTCTTGAGCAAAGGCAGTCACGCATTTGTTGTAGGTCATTTGACTAGACAGGTCTTCAAAGTCCACTGGAACAAAGGTCAAAGCTGGATTGAATTTGGCATAAAGACTTTCTTGGTCCGATTGGATTTGATAAACAGTTCCTTCTGAGATAGCATCAAGAGGCAGTGACAATTTCTCTGTTTCCTCATACAAGCGTGCCACATCATCATATGAAAAGACTGTTTTATCAAGGATTTCACCTGTATTTTTCTGAACTAATCCACCATTAAAGGTAATCGTATACTCATCCTCGTGGCCATCAGTCCCTAGCTCATGGAGAAAGAAATCCATAGCTTTTAAAGGGCGACCTGTTGTCAATACTACCTTAATACCACGATCACGCGCAGCTTTCAAGGTTGCCTTGGTGCGATCCGTCAGCCTTTTATCAGTAGTCAGCAAGGTCCCATCCAAGTCCAATGCAATCAATTTTATATCTGCCATTATAAGCCCTCCATATAAGCTATAACCGACTGGTCCTTATGGTGACCAATCACAGTCTCTGCTAATTCTAAAATTTCTGGTCGTGCATTTTCAGGAGCTACAGGATGTCCCACAACCTGCATCATATGCAAGTCATTTAGATTGTCTCCAAAAGCTATAACCTGATCCATTGTGATACCAAGTTTTTTAGCTAATTCAACAATAGCCACACCCTTATCAACATAGTCCAGAACAATATCAATGGATTCAAAGCCAGTTGTCATGGCCTTAACACCAGGCACATTTTCATTGACCCAAGCTTCCCCAGCTTCTAGCGTTTCTTCTGTGAAGTTGGTTGTAAATTTGAAAATGTCATCTGTGATATCTTCCAAACTTGCTACTTTTTGAATATTTTCATTATAGTGCTGGCTCTCTTTCAAATAGGTCTCATCAACCGTATCTAGCACATAAGAGCCCTTTTTTCCTGTCAAGAGCAGTTTATTGATATCTACATAAGGTGACGTTTTCAGCTTTTCAAAAGTCGTCAGATAAAAGTCACGAGACATAGTCGCTTCATACAAGTCCTGACCTTGATATTCGACCAAACTGCCATTTTCCGCGATAAAAATAATGTCATCACGAACATCAGCAAATAATTTTTCTAGAGACAGAAATCCCCGACCCGAAGCCACCGCAAAGTAAATCCCTTTTTCCTTATAGGAAGCCAAAAGAGACTTGAGGCGGTCCATATCAAAGCGCCCATTCCCATCTAGGAAGGTTCCGTCCATATCCGTTGCTACTAGTTTAATTGTCATCCTTCAATACTTTCTAAATCTTTTAACTTAACTGAAACAATTTTTGAGACACCTGATTCTTGCATGGTCACTCCATAGATAGAATCAGCCGCTGCCATGGTTCCCTTACGGTGGGTTACGACGATAAACTGGCTGTCCTTATCAAAGCGGTTGAGGTAATCCCCAAAACGTTTTACATTGGCTTCATCCAGCGCAGCTTCCACCTCATCCAAGATGACAAATGGAATGGTCTTGACACGGATAATGGAGAAAAGCAAAGCAAGAGCCGATAAGGCTTTTTCACCACCACTCATGAGGTTGAGAGACTGGATTTTCTTGCCTGGTGGTTGAACAGAAATCTCAACCCCAGCTGTCAGCAAGTCTCCTTCAGTCAAGATCAAATCTGCCTGACCTCCGCCAAACATCTGCTTAAAGGTCACTTTAAAGGACTCACGAATAGCTTCAAAAGTGGTTTTAAAGCGTTCCTTAACCTCATCATTCATCTCTGTAATGGTTTCAAGGAGCAAATTTTTCGCTGACAAAATATCATCTCGCTGACTATTTAGAAAGTCCAGACGGCTGTGCACTTCTTCGTACTGGTCAATAGCTTCTATATTGACAGGACCCAGTGAGCGAATAGCCTTCTCTAAATCCTTAACTTCCTGCTCTGCCAGATTGAGATTTTCCAACTCATGAGACTTTTCTAAAGCTTCAGTATAGCTAATCTGGTACTGGTCTGTTAATTGACTTTGTAAATGACGCAAACGCTCGCTGACCTTTTCTTTCTTGGCTTCAGCACGTGTTTGCTTGCGAATCCACTCTTCATTCTGCTGGCGAGCCTGATCCAAATGACTGGAAATATCATCCAGCTGACCTTCAATATCATCTAATTCAAACTGCTTACGAATCAAACCTTGTTGGAGGTTTGTTTTCTGCATTTTGGCTTCTTCGGCCTGCTGACTGAGCAAATCCGTATCAACTTTCTCAAGATTGTCAACCTTTTCTTGAAGAAGGCGCTGGATTTCCTCTCGTTCGATATCTAAATTGTCCAATTCCTTGCCTAAACGCTCAATATCAGCAACTTCGTAACGTTTTTGCCCTTGTAGTTCTGTCTTAAGCAAGCGTGCTTGTGCTAGCTCTTCCTGCAAGTTTTGATAGCGTTCTTGGATGGCATTTTTGTTAGACTTAATCTCTTCAATCTCAGCTTCCAGATTTTGCTTGTCGCTAGCGATAGTAGTAAGGCGCTCTTGGCATTTTTCCTTATCCGTTTGCCAATCTCCCTCAGAAAGACGATTTAATTCTTCTTCTTGAAGTTTCCAAAGAGTTTCCAGTTCTTCAACTTGCTGACTGGTCTGCTGATAAGCGAGCGATAAGCCTTGCTCCTGGATACGAGCCTGCTCTCCCTGAGATTTAATAGCTTCTAATGATTCGGTCAATCTAGCCATCTCATCTTGCAAGGTCTTCAAACTCGCTTCTTCAGAACGCAAGCTTGCTTCTTCTTCAGCAATTTCTTTTTGCAATTGCTCCAGTTCTGGCTTGATAAAAATACTGTTATTCTGGCGATTAGCTCCACCTGCATAGGAACCACCTGTGCGCAGCTCTGTCCCATCCAGTGTCACCATGCGAACCTGATAACGAACCTGGCGCGCTGCTGCACGCGCATGCTCTACAGTATCAAAAATAGCTGTTGTTGCTAGTAAGTTCTTGAAAATGGCTTCCAGTCTAGTATCGAAAGTAACTAACTCATCTGCCATGCCCAAAAATCCTGGACTTGCAGCAATAGCACCTTGGTTCTGACTAGAAATCGTACGCGCCTTAATAGTGGTCAAAGGAAGGAAGGTTGCACGACCGGCTCTGTTTCGTTTAAGGAAATCAATGGCCTTGGTTGCCGACTCTTCATCTTCTACGATGATATGCTGGCTACTTGCCCCTAAGGCAATCTCTAGGGCAGTTTGATAATGCACATCAAAAGTCAGGTGCTCACTGACTGCACCAATAATCCCACCAAGGCGGTCTTTTTCTTGAAGAACACTCTTAACACCTGCATAAAAGTTACTATGATTCCTCAGGATATTTTCCAAACTTTGAGCTCTGGCCTGCTTGTTTTTGAGATTATCCAGACGGTCAAAGAGTTGACTTTGTTGAGCTTGATAGGAAGTTTTCTGCTCCTCTTGCTCCTTGGCAATAGCTTGGTAGTCGGCCAATAATTTTTGAACCTGCTCCTTGGCAGTTTCAAGCTCAGCCTTTTGCTGACTAGCCTTCTCTTTAGCTGTAGCCAGTTGTTCTTTCAGCTTTTGTAGTTGATCTGCTTGTTTTTGAGAAAGCTGACGACTATTTTCCAACTCGTTTTCGATACGGGTCAGCTGGTTTGAGACATCTGCTTCTTCTTGTAAAAGAGCTACAAAGCGTTCGCGTAAGAGCTCAATCATTTGATCAGGATCATCTGAAAAAGCTAGCAATTCAGCTTCTAAACGATTGAGTTTTTGATTATTTTGGACTAGATTTTCCTCTAACAGAGTTAAAGAGCTTTCTTTATCAGATTTTTCTTGGCTGAGTGAACTTTTCTTCTCCTCCAAAGTAGCCAAACGGGCTTGTGCCTCCTGTTGATTCAGGGCTACTTGCTCAGATTCTAATTTCGATAGGGCTAATTTTCTCTCTAAATCACTAATCAGACTGGTCAAATCCATCAAACTGCCTTGGTCTTTAGCCATTTCAGCCTGTAAATCTTGGCGTTGCTTCTTGAGATTCTGATTTTCTTCTTCTAATTTTTCACGCTTTTGGTAGTAGCTTGTCAAAAGTTCCTGAACCTGAGTCAACTCTTCTTCTGTCGAATCTAGTTCAGCCTTATTTTCCTTGATTTGAGCAACCAGCACGTCTAAATAAATAGCCTTGCGTTGGCCTTCCAAGTTTAAAAACTTACGGGCATTTTCAGCTTGCTTCTCAAGAGGTTTGATTTGATTATCCAACTCGTAGATAATGTCCTCTAAGCGGTCTAGATTATCCTGAGTTTGTTGCAGTTTGCTCTCAGTTTCTTTTCTGCGAGTCTTGTATTTTAAAACTCCAGCAGCTTCTTCGAAAATGGCACGACGTTCTTCAGGCTTGGAATTGAAAATCTCCTCAACCTTCCCTTGGGAAATGATAGAGAAGGAATCTCGTCCCAAACCTGTATCCAAGAAAAGGTCATGAATATCACGCAGACGGACTTTCTTGCCGTCAATCTTGTATTCGCTATCTCCACTGCGATAGATATGACGTTCTACCCTGATTTCTTGACCTGCATCCTTGATAAATCCGTCATGATTATCCAAAGTCACAACTACAGAAGCATAATTGAGCGGTTTGCGACTTTCAGTTCCAGCAAAAATGACATCCGGCATCTTGCCCCCACGGAGACTCTTAACACTTGACTCCCCCAAGGCCCAACGCAGACTTTCAGTAATATTGGACTTTCCAGATCCATTGGGTCCAACAACTGCCGTCACACCTTGATCAAAGACGACCTTGGTCTTGTCAGCAAAAGACTTGAATCCCTGAATTTCGATTTCCTTTAAATACATGAATCCAGCCCTTTCTCAACGGCATTTTTGGCAGCTTCCTGCTCTGCTAATTTCTTAGAACGACCTTGACCTTGACCAATGCTCTTACCTTCAACCAGAACTTCTACATCAAAGACCTTATCGTGGGCAGGACCCGTTTCAGAAATCACCTGATAACGAATAGCCACATCGCCATTGACCTGAAGTAACTCTTGGAGATGGGTTTTGTAGTCTGTAATCATCTCAAATTCGCCTGCTTCAACCTTAGGAATCATGACTTGATAGATAAATTCCTTGACCTTGGCCACATCCTTGTCCAAAAGGAGAGCACCAAGAAAGGCTTCGAAGGCATCACCAAGAATGGTGTCACGATTGCGTCCACCAGACTTTTCTTCCCCCTTACCCAGCTTGATAAACTGATCAAACTGGCAATCACGCGCAAAACCAGCCAAACTCTCCTCGCGAACAATCATGGCACGGAGTTTAGACAAATCACCCTCAGGCTTTTTAGGATATTTTTTATACAGATATTCTGAAATCAATAACTGTAGAACAGCGTCTCCTAAAAATTCCAAGCGTTCATTGTGTGAAATTTTTAAGAGGCGATGCTCATTGGCATAACTCGTATGAGTAAAAGCAGTTTCCAGTAACTTTTTGTCTGCAAATTCGATTGCAAAATGGTTCTTTAGTACAGTTTGTAATTCTTTCATACCAACCTCTTTCTAACTGATAACAGTCCTTTTTATTATATCAAAAAAAGCCCCCTGAGTCACTTTAAAACGGGAGAAAACAAGTGACCCAAGGGAACTTATCGACTACTATTAAAATGGGAAAATATTAGAATAAGGGGTGCAAGTTATTTACTTTAAGTTACCAGCCAAGTGGAATCGTTTCAAACTGACAACCCAATCGGCGTAATTCATTTTGACGGGCCTCATAGTAGGGGAGGGAAATGCCTATGATAGTCACATGAGGCAGGTCTTGTAAGTGGAGACTGACTGATGAAGTAAAATGGTAGACCTGAACAAACTCGTATTCTTGAAAAAGATGGGCTAGGACATCTTCAAAGATTAAATCTGTAGCCAAGTAAGTTACATCTGGAATATGGAAGGTTTCCTTGGGATGGGGGAGATAGAGGTCAATTGCCAAAGCCTTAGCATAGGTACTGATAAAACGGATGGAGATTTGGTCATCCTCCTCAGAGAACTTTTGTCCCAGCAGGACCTTGACCGTCTTACCATTTGAGACGGGTGCTTGTGGCAGGTCAAAAAAATGCTCCAGATAAACAAGCTTTTCTCTAGCTACGATATGGTAGTCACTGCGATAGAGGGTATAGTGCTTTTCCGTCCGCTCAATCAAGTCATCTCTGGTCAAGCCCAAAGAGCCTACCTGACTAGGATGGAGAGGGCAAGCATACATGCCCAAGGGGTAAATATCCGCATAGCCATCATCAAAACTCATGAGATGCTGGTAGGAGGAACTAGCAACCAAGTCCAGAATCAAGCTATTGTCAAAACTAGCATAAAAGATAGTGTCATAGTCTCCCGCCAGTTCCTGACAAATCTGAGTCAAGTCCTCTACGTTCTGAGGATAGTAAACATGGTCAAAATCCTTAGCATAATACTCCTGACGGGCATTTTTGACAGGACTGACATAAAGACTGACAAAGTCCTGATCAGGATAAAATCCCTTGATATGATGGGCAATTTTAGCCTGTAAGGGCGTTGTAGCAATGATGAGGTGTTTCATCTCTTTGATTCTCCTAGGTGGTGATGTTGTAGCAAGGTCTCAACGACTTCAAAATCCAATGCATCGTCGATATCATAAGAATAGAGTTTAGGCATTTCATAGGCTACTGTCTTATCTGTGTAAAAGGTCTCATCTCGTAGGTAACGATCCTTGCGAGAAATCCAGATACTACCGTTGGGATAGTAATAGACAGGCTCTTTCTGCCGAGCATAGTGCTTGGAAACCTGAGGCGGACGGATAAAAGGTGACTCCTCTAACTGCAAGAAAAGACTACGACTCTTATCTGCCTTGACACAGGAAATCAGATGGTCGGCGCCAGACTGACAGTAGAGTTGGTAGGACTCGACAAGGTGCTCCACCTCTCTCAAGGGTGAGGTCACCTGTAGATTCACAAAGATCTGCTCTTCCTCAAAGGGCTGTAAAAAGTCTCGCAAGGTTTCTAAGCTAGAGGTTGTTGACAAGGCCAATTCTTTTGGTCTGTGGACACAACTAATCTCTGGATAGGCTTGACGACAAAGTTCCAGATAGGCTAGTGAGTCTGAAGAAACCCAGATATCACTAAATAGCTTGGAGGCTAGAGCGACTTCTATGGTGTAGAAAACCAAAGGTTTGCCTGCAAGTGGTTTGATATTTTTATCCACTAAGCCGCGTGAACCCGAACGGATCAAAATGACGGCTATGGGTTTAGATTGTGCTTTCATATAGTCTTCCTAGAATTGAGATAAACAGGGCAGATAGGGTAGTGATGATGCTATTTAACCAAGGATTGGGGTTGGCAAATAAACCACTGTAATGATAGAGAAACAAGGCTCCTAAACTAAAGAACAGATAGATTTTGGCTAGTTGTAAACTCGGTCTTTCGAGGAGCAAAACCAAGAGATACAAACCACCTATCACGCCTAGTGTCAGCCCCATAAAGCCGTTAATCCATTCGTATATGGAGTAGATTTCTGCATTCATGAGTAAGAGGCAGAGGGACCAAGACAAACCTGCTAAGGCAAAGGATAGGATACTTGGCGACCAGCGAATATTTGACCAAGCAAAATCCAACTTCAAGCAGGTCACAATTGCATTCATACTGGATGAAACTGTGGATTGGCCTGCTACCAAGAGAGCTAGCATGATAAAACCGCCAAACCAAGGTGCCAGACCTTCTCGAGCGTAAGCAATGAGAACAGGATTGGGCGATGTGGTGGCAAAATTTTCCTGACGAATCAAGCGACCAATCAGATACAGTAAACTGGCAATCCCAAAGGACAAAAGTCCCTGTAGCCATAAGATTTTTCCAATCTTCTGACGCCCCATTTTACTATTAAAACGTTGGACGTTATCCTGTGAGGAAACGTAGGAAAACAAGCTACTAAAACCTGCTCCTGCAACTAAGATCAAGACCATCTTCCCATCCAGCGTCTCTGCAAAGTGAGATAGCTGTTGACTGCTATTCATGACAAGACCTGATTGGGCAATTCTTGGTAGAAAGAGAGCTAATATAGCCAGCAGGACCAAGCCCTGAAAGAAGTCCGTCCACAGCACAACCAAGAGACCACCCCTTGCCAGATAATAGACCGTCAAAAGAAGGAGTAGACCTGACAAGACCAGCTGATTGAGAGGGATAAAGGGCGCTAAGGCCTGAGACAACAAGTAGGTCACCACTGCTATTCGCCCCAACTGATAGAGGATGAAGAGTCCTGAAGCCAGTGAACGAATGCTAGGAGATTGAAACTTGTCCTCTAAAAGATGATAAGCTGTCTCGTAGTTTCCCTTTTGATAGAGGGGCAGAAAATAGCGATGAGCTAGTGGAATGGCTAGAAAAATCCCGCACTGGGCAAACCAGAGATAGGATCTACCTGTATAGGCATTCCCCACCAAAGTCAAAAAGGAAATGGGGCTGAGCAAGGTGGCAAAGACTGAGAAGCCCAAAACTGTCACTGGAACAGCTTTCTTAACCTGATAATAGTCCCCCTCACTCCCTTTTTGCCGATAGGCAATCCAGGAAATCAAGCAGAAATAGAGCAATAGGATAGCTAGAATTCCCAACATCCTAGAAATTCCTATCTAGTAATTTTCGGTATATTTGAGCTACTGTCTCTAGTGAATAGTGAGATGCTAGGGCGATATTTTCTGCATTTGATTTACAAAAATCCACTTGTTCCATTTCTTCTATCTTTTCTATTAACTCTTCCTTTGTTCTAAATAAGGTGATTGCACTGGATTGTTCTGCATAGAAACGATGAGCAATGTCCACATCTGATAACAAAGCTAGCAAGCCATGACTCAAAGCTTCTACACAGGCATTTGCAAACAATTCAGTGTAACTGGCTGATAGATAGCATTGATGTAGATTATAAGGAACATTATCTACCACTCCTCTTAGATGAATTGTGGGAGGGATATCATACTGATTACGAAGTTCTTGTATTCTTGTTTCCGATCCACCATAAAATGTAATCTCAACATTTGAACCCTTTTTATACAACTCAATAAATGCTTCAATAACTAGTCCAACATTTTTTATTTCCCCCATATGCCCCACCAAGCAATAGTCTCGTATTGGGCCTATATGTCTTAATTCTCCTAACTTTTCTGAAAACATAGGAGCTAAGAATGTGGAATGATAGCCCTTTGTTTGTAATGATTCTGTTAATTTCTCACTAGCCACAAGATACTTATTTTTTTTCCTTAAATTAGCATGTGACATATTCATTAAAACATTTGAATGAATCACTTCATAGTAATTCTTACCCGTGTTTTCCATATATCTCCATAGACTAGGCTTTGGTATACTTTGTTGATCGCGAATAATTAAGTCTGTATCCTGAGCTATATCAACCAAAAATTTGACAAGTAAATCTTCTTCAGAGTAAATAACTCCATCTTTTCGAAAAATATATTCAGGATAAAATAAAGAAACAGGAGAAGGTTCTTTGAATGGATTGATAAAACGCCCTTCAAGTGCTAGATTTCCATCTTTATGAAACCAGCGTAATTCTTTTGCCTTAAAATCTTCAAAAAGGAAAGGGCCACTTGTATAATAGTAACGACCCGAGCCATCTCCTAACGTAAGAGAAGAGACAAAACCATCTGCAGTGAGTTCAACCGTATCACTATCTGATAAATTGAGAGTTTCAGGCTTAACCGATAAGGAATCATGTCCTATATCAGAAAAACTATGAGGAACACAGATTAGTTCTTTTTCTAAAAATCCTAGCTTTTTTAAAACCACCTTCCAGTCAGGTCTAACTTGTGGGTTTGTCAGAATATGGAGATAATCTACTCCCAGATATCTTGCGATACGCGCTCGATAAAACTGGGTACTTTCAAAACCATATCGCTGTATTTTTGTAAAAGAATGCAGTGTAATAATTCTTGACATATTTCCCTCTCTTATTTTCAGTATAAAAATTGAAAAATCTCCTCTCACAAAAAGGAGAAAAGATTTTCCATCTCATATCGTGGAAGCTAGAATGACACTAAAATAGTTTTTATCAATCAATAATTCAAAAGCACCTCTGAAAACGACCTGTTCATCAAAATACATAGCCGGAAAAGATTGGTAAATCAATGTTTTCAATTTTAACATTGCGTTTTTTGAAGTGCTCAGAATCATCAATTTTAATTTAATAATTAAGACATTTGATTGAAGTCACTATTTAGTTATTATAAGTTCAGCTAATAACTAATCAAAAGATTGAGTTATTCTGATTCTTCTTTTTTCTTAAATAACCCTAATGCCAATCCTGTTACCATAGCTAGTAATCCCATAGTTGATACGTTCGTATTTTTTTCTGTACCAGTATTCGGTAGTTTTTCTTCTGATTTCTTTGATTCCGGCTGGATACTATTTGATTTTTCTGGATTAGGCTCTGGTTTAGGTTCCGGCTTAGGCTCTGGCTTAGGCTCTGGTTTAGGTTCCGGATTAGGCTCTGGTTTAGGTTCCGGCTTAGGCTCTGGCTTAGGTTCCGGCTTAGGCTCTGGTTTAGGCTCTGGCTTAGGCTCTGGTACGGCGTTTTCCAGAATGTATACATAAGTTACTTCAAGAGTTTGCCCTGCAACAACCTTGCCTGTTTCATTTCCTCTAGTACTTTGAGGAACCAGTTTATAAACTTTACCTTCTGCTGTAGTAATACTTGTTGGTTTATGATCTTGTGTATCGTAGTCTGAACCGGCTTTGGCATTATCAGTATCCGTAACTGTTTGAGTTACTGGTTGTTGATTTTCATTGGTTCCTTGGAGTGGATTGCCTTCTGTATCAACGTAATGAACAAGAACTGAACCGGCTTTTTCATAGACATAGGTTACTTCTGTAGTTCCTTCTACAACAGTTCCTTCTTCTGGTTTAGAGCCGTCTTTTAGGACTTTATCAGTTAGATAGTAAGTGACACCATCTTTTACGATAGTCGCTTTCTTATGTTCTGACGTGTTGTAGTTTGTATTAAGAGAAGCGTTTGTTTCATCATTTTCATCATCCGCAATAGGATTTCCTTCTGTATCTTGGAATTTAACGATGACATTTCCTTTAGCTTCTTGATATACATAAGTCACTTCAAGAGTTTGGTCTGCGACAACCTTTCCTGTTTCATTTCCTCTAGTACTTTGAGGAACCAGTTTATAAACTTTACCTTCTGCTGTAGTAATACTTGTTGGTTTATGATCTCTTGTATCGTAGTCTGAACCGGCTTTGGCATTATCAGTATCTGTAACCGTTTGAGTCACTGGTTGTTGATTTTCGTTGGTTCCTTGGAGTGGATTGCCTTCTGTATCAACATAATGAACAAGAACTGAACCTGCTTTTTCATAGACGTAGGTTACTTCTGTAGTTCCTTCTACAACATCTCCAGTTTCTGGTTTAGAACCGTCTTTGAGAGCTTTATCAGTTAGATAGTAAGTGACACCATCTTTTACGATAGTCGCTTTCTTATGTTCTGACGTATTGTAGTTTGTATTAAGAGAAGCGTTTGTTTCATCATTTTCATCATCCGCAATAGGATTTCCTTCTGTATCTTGGAATTTAACGATGACATTTCCTTTAGCTTCTTGGTATACATAGGTCACTTCAAGAGTTTGGCCTGCGACAACCTTGCCTATTTCATTTCCTCTAGTACTTTGAGGAACCAGTTTATAAACTTTACCTTCTGCTGTAGTAATACTTGTTGGTTTATAATCTCTTGTATCGTAGTCTGAACCGGCTTTGGCATTATCAGTATCTGTAACCGTTTGAGTCACTGGTTGTTGATTTTCGTTGGTTCCTTGGAGTGGATTGCCTTCTGTATCAACATAATGAACAAGAACTGAACCTGCTTTTTCATAGACGTAGGTTACTTCTGTAGTTCCTTCTACAACAGGTCCTTCTTCTGGTTTAGAGCCGTCTTTTAGGGCTTTATCAGTTAGATAGTAAGTGATACCATCTTTTACGATAGTCGCTTTCTTATGTTCTGACGTGTTGTAGTTTGTATTAAGAGAAGCGTTTGTTTCATCATTTTCATCATCCGCAATAGGATTGCCTTCTGTATCTTGGAATTTAACGATGACATTTCCTTTAGCTTCTTGATATACATAAGTTACTTCAAGAGTTTGCCCTGCAACAACCTTGCCTGTTTCATTTCCTCTAGTACTTTGAGAAACCAGTTTATAAACTTTACCATCTGCTGTAGTAATGCTTGCTGGTTTATGATCTTGTGTATCATAGTCTGAACCGGCTTTGGCATTATCAGTATCCGTAACCGTTTGAGTCACTGGTTGTTGATTTTCGTTAGTTCCTTGGAGTGGATTGCCTTCTGTATCAACGTAATGAACAAGAACTGATCCTGCTTTTTCGTAAACGTAAGTTACTTCTGTTGTACCTTCAACAACATCTCCAGTTTCTTTAGAACCGTCTTTAAGTGCTTTAGCTGTTAGGTAGTATTTAACACCATCTTTAGTGATTTCATCTTTTTTGTGGTCAGCTGTATCGTATTTAACGTTTAGAGAAGCATCTGTTTCATCTTGTTCGTCAGCAGCAAGTGGGTTACCTTCTGTGTCTTCATACTTAACAACTACATTCCCTTTAACTTCTTTATAAACGTATGTTACTTCTACAGTATCTCCAGCTACTACTTTACCAGTTTCTTCTCCGATTGTAGAAGCAGGTACTAATTCGTATACTTTTCCTTCTGCAGTTTTAATACGGTTTGGTTTCATTCCGTTGTCAGAAGTATCATAATCAGAACCTGGTCTGCCATCTGTTGTATCATTATTAGTTTCAGGGACATTATTTCCTTCTGGATCTGTTCCTGATATTGGATTCCCTTCTTGATCTGTATAATGAACTACTACTGAACCGGCTTTTTCATAGACATAGGTTACTTCTGTTGTTCCTTCTACAACAGGTCCTTCTTCTGGTTTAGAGCCGTCTTTGAGAGCTTTATCAGTTAGATAGTAAGTGACACCATCTTTTACGATAGTCGCTTTCTTATGTTCTGACGTGTTGTAGTTTGTATTAAGAGAAGCGTTTGTTTCATCATTTTCATCATCCGCAATAGGATTTCCTTCTGTATCTTGGAATTTAACGATGACATTTCCTTTAGCTTCTTGGTATACATAGGTCACTTCAAGAGTTTGGCCTGCGACAACCTTGCCTATTTCATTTCCTCTAGTACTTTGAGGAACCAGTTTATAAACTTTACCTTCTGCTGTAGTAATGCTTGCTGGTTTATGATCTTGTGTATCGTAGTCTGAACCGGCTTTGGCATTATCAGTATCTGTAACCGTTTGAGTCACTGGTTGTTGATTTTCATTGGTTCCTTGGAGTGGATTGCCTTCTGTATCAACGTAATGAACCAGAACTGAACCTGCTTTTTCATAAACGTAAGTTACTTCTGTTGTACCTTCAACAACATCTCCAGTTTCTGGTTTAGAACCGTCTTTAAGACCAGCTTTTGTAATGTAGTAAACAGTTCCGTCTTCTGCAGTGATTTTTTCTGGTTTGTTATCAACAGCAGTATCATATTTTTCGCTTAGAGATGCACCTTTAAGGTCATCTTTATCAGCTGCGATTGTGTGACCTTCTGTGTCAACATAGTGAACGACTACGTCGCCAGTAACTTCTTTATAAACGTATGTTACTTGTTTCGTTTCTCCAGCTACTACTGTACCTGTTTCTTCACCTTCAGTTGAACCTTCAACCAATTTGTATACTTTCCCTTCTGCAGTTTTAACACGAGTTGGTTTCATTCCGTTATCTGCAGTGTTGTATGGTTCTCCTGGTTTACCATTATCAACATCTTTCGTACCTGAAGCTACAGTTTTGCTTTCGTCTCCAACTACTGTACCTGTAAGAGCTGTTCCATCTTCTGTTTTGTAGTTAACGATGACTGATCCAGCTTTTTCATAAACATAGGTTACTTCTGTAGTTCCTTCTACAACGGGACCTTCTTCTGCTGGTGACGTTTGGGGAACACCATTTACCGTAGTTTTTGTTCCATTCTCTTTTATATAGTAAACAGAACCATTCGCTTCTAATCTTTGAGGCTTTTCAGTATCGTTTTCTTTAGTATTATATGTAACGTTTTCTGTATTTTTGCTTGTATTAACAACTACTTCTTGATTATTGGCATCAAGATAGTAAGTTTTTGTTTCAACTTCTACTACCGCATCTACAGTATCATTATATGAATCTTTAAGAGTTGTCCCGTCTTCTGTTTGATAATGTACGGTAACCGAGCCTTTCTTTTCAACTCTACTCGTTACTTCTGGACTATAAGTGTAAGTGATAGTAGTATGACCACTACCTAAACGATAAGCTCTAAGAGGAGTATATTTTATCGTATAACTATAGTCTTCATAATAACCCTGGCCAACGGTTGCATTTGTGCCGAAATAGCCACCTCCAATGGATAAGTTTTGAAAGTCAATATTATCACCGCTGAATTCAACATCATCTGCAGGGCGTTTTTCGGAATCAAGAGTACTACTTCGAAATACTTTAGCAGCCATATCTTGTGAATATGAGTCTTCTCCGTTCCCGAAAATAAAAAAACTCTTAAAATTGGCTTCGGTATCTGCCAAGTTATACCTTTTTAAATATTTCACATAGTTATTTAAAAGGGTTTTCGTTTCTGGGATAGTAACAGTATCTGGATTATCTTTGTGCTGCGAAATATAGCTATAAAATCCCTTCATATCATCTATACCTTCAGGAATTTGCATATCATAAACCTGTGTATAGGAAATGTTAGTCCGACTAGCTGTTACAAAGGTATTTTTTTCTAATACGAAAACATAATCACCTTCCTTGACACCACCATCTGCAGCGATATTCGTAGAAGTATAATCTTTTGCTGTGGCTTCTCCTGCCTTGAATGTATCTTCTAGCCATTTATCAGATGTAGTGGCTGGTGTATCGGCTAATACATATTTGCCATAAGTCCCCTTGCCAGTTTCTTCGACAATCCAGCTACGACCTCCTGGTTTAACCCCACTGTGGTTAATTTTCCCATCATTTTGAACAAGACCTTCAGAAGTTAGTTTTGCAGTCACATTTCCAAGAGTAGAGTCAGAGTATACCCCTCCTCCATCACCTGTAATTTCTACAGCTGGATCCCCAATCTTATGATAGGTAGTATTGTTTTTTACAATAGTATCTTTTCCTACGGCACCGTGCTCTTTTGCCTTGGTTAAATCAGTATCGGTAATTTCGTTACCTGTTAATGATTTGAAGACTTTTCCATATTTTCCGTATACTTCATAATCTACAGAAATTTGTTTTTCAAAGCCTGCATCTTGATTTTGATCTTCTTCTAAAACAGTTCCATCAGTTGATACATATTTGTAGTCTACCTTACCTATTTTAGTAATTTTATCTGTACCTGTTTCATTCGGTTTTGGATTAGGATCAAAATCTTTTGAATCATCATCATCACTCTCAATTTTCACATGTGCTGTATCTACTGTGATAGAACCCTTGCTATTTAATATAGTAGTAGTTCCATCTTTGTTATCGATAATAGCAGCTTCTACAGACTGAGTGTTGACAGACAAAGCGATAGCAGCACCCATAATGAGTCCGAGAGTACCTATTTTTACTGAGTCTGAACGACCATTTTTTAATTTACGAATGGAAAAAATTTCCTTTTTATTTGACAAAATATCAAGCCTCCATATATATATATATATATATATCAACCTAGTAACTTATTGAGAAAGAAATCTAAATTGTTGATTTTAGTATATCATTTTGTTCATAATTAGACAACTTTGACGTACAAAATATTTTATCTCTTCTGTATATTACTTCCACTAACTTCTAATATCAGAAAGAGGATTGTTGAATCATTTATTACATTGTTAAGAATTTAGAAAATCTGTGCATTATAAAAAAATAAAACACATCGTATCAAGGTTTTACTAGACATGATATGATGTGTTTTATGATTTGTTCTATTTATACTCAGACTCCTGAGCTATTTACATCCACCCTGAGGGAATCGAACCCCCATCTCAAGAACCGGAATCTTACGTGATATCCATTACACTAAGGGTGGAAACTTGTTTTATTATAACAGAAATTTGCTCTAATAACAAGTTTTTTTCTGGTCAGATGGCCCGTCTTAGTGGGAAGCATCCCCATTCCAGATCGAGTTTTTCACGATAACATAATCAACGTGTTTAAGGTCAGCAACCTGACGTCCACCTGCATAGGAAATAGCACTTTGAAGGTCTTGTTCCATCTCAGTTAAAGTGTCTTGCAGATGACCTTTAGCAGGAAGCAAGATACGTTTGCCTTCCACATTTTTGTAAGCACCTTTTTGATATTGTGAGGCTGAACCATAGTACTCTTTGAACTGTTCACCATCGACTTCAATCGTTTTTCCTGGACTTTCGACGTGTCCTGCAAAGAGGGAACCAATCATGACCATGCTGGCACCGAAACGGATAGACTTGGCAATGTCGCCGTGAGTACGAATTCCTCCATCAGCGATAATCGGTTTACGGGCAGCCTTGGCACACCAACGGAGAGCAGCCAACTGCCAACCACCTGTACCAAAACCAGTCTTGACCTTGGTGATACAAACCTTACCAGGACCAATTCCGACCTTAGTGGCATCCGCACCAGCATTTTCCAATTCACGCACAGCTTCTGGCGTTCCCACATTTCCAGCAATGACAAAGGTATCTGGCAATTCTTTCTTGATGTGTTGAATCATAGAAATCACGCTATCCGCATGACCATGAGCAATGTCAATCGTGATGTACTCAGGAGCATCAGCCTTGAGCTGGCTAACAAAATCATACTCATAGTCCTTAACGCCGACAGAGATAGAAGCAATGAGCCCTTGATCGTGCATGCGTTTAATAAAAGGAATACGTCCTGCCTCATCAAAACGGTGCATAATGTAGAAGTACCCACCTTTAGCCAGTTGCTCTGCTACATTTTCATCCAAAATCGTCTGCATATTAGCTGGCACAACAGGTAGTTTAAAGGTGTGCTTTCCTAGAGTGACACTTGTGTCCGCTTCTGCACGGCTTTTAATCACACATTTATTTGGAATCAATTGAATATCTTCGTAATCGAAAATTGGAAATTCATTTAACATATCGATGTCTCGTTTCTTTTGTAATGACCTACCTATGCTCTCGCATCACTACGCCTTTTCCGACGTTTCCTTAATTTATTATAAACTAAAGTACAGTTTTTGTCAAATAACGTTATAAATTAAATTATATTGTTCGGATTTTATTGTGTAAATAACAAAAGAAAGGAGAGATTATTTTCTCCCCACTTCTTCTCTATCCTAATAATACTCGCCTTGGCGGTAGTCCCATGAGTTAAAGGAGTCTGACAGGTGCATCATAATCTTATCAATGTCAAGCCCTTTGCGGATTACAACTGGAGCTGGTGAAGTTGAACGTGCTCCTCCTTGTTCTGGGATGAGTTTACCGTCTTTATCGACCATAGAGACCATCACACCTTGCTCGTAGCGTGTTTCAATCGTTTTGTCAGGCTGGATAGATGCCACATAGTCGTCCGCCTCGATAACAAGGTCAACTGCCCCTTCGATGCGTTCTCCGATACCCTCTACCTTACCACGATTTCCTTTTCCAGATGGGTTAGCTGATGAGGCATAAACCATCTTGCCTTCTTCCCAAAGTTTGGCAGCCAATTGTTCACCAGCTTTCCCAAACTTGATAACGAAACAGCTAGTACCACGCACATCAGTCATCAGTTCTTCACGGCCATCACCGTATGCTTTGAGTTTTTCAAAGGCTTCTGGTTTCCAAGGAAGGATACAACCAAGAAGAATATCTTCATCCCAATGTTTTTGGTAGAAGGCTTCAATTTCTGGGTTGAGTTGTGCTAAAGCACGAAGCTCATCCATGCTACCACAGAGAACCACACCTGGTTTATTACGGTTACGTTCTTTAGCTGCGAACTTGCGTTCGAGTCCTGCCTTATCACTGGTCATGATGATGTAACCAACTTTTGTAGGGCAAACGATACATCCGCCCTCACCTTTTAAAATGTCATAGCCTTCTTGTGAAAGTGTTCCGTTCCATTGAATGTGTTTTGTCATAGTTCTATTTCCTTTTCTATTTTTCTTCTAACCCTGCCAGTAGGCTGGTCGTTGTTTTTCATAAGCAGCAATCAAATCTTCGTACTGCAAGGTAATTCCGATATCATCCAAACCATTTAAGAGCTTGTGTTTCCACTCGCTATCGATTTCGAAAGTGAATTCTCCAACTGGTGAGATGATTTTCTGTTGTTCCAAGTCCACAGTTATCTGGTCAGTCGGTTGTAGCTGGGCTAGTTTCTCTCGAACCTCTCTGGGTTGAACAATAGGCAACATGCCATTATTGAGTTCATTATTGTAATGAATATCCCCAAAAGACCCTGCAATCACGACTTTAAAACCGTAGTCTGCTAGAGCCCAAGCTGCGTGTTCCCTCGAAGACCCTGCGCCGAAGTTATCCCCTGAAATGAGAATACTGGCTTTGCGATATTCAGGTCGGTTAAATACAAAGTCTGGGTCCTCAGTATAGAGATCGTCCAGATAACGCCAAGCATACATGAGGTACTTACCAAAGCCTTTTTTATCAATTAACTTGAGAAACTGCTTGGGTAGGATTTGGTCGGTGTCGATGTTATCATTCATGAGAGGAACGGTCGTTCCTGTATAAACTGTAAATTTCTCCATATCCTCTCCTTACTGGGCTTCTGGCATTTGTCGAACATCTACGAAGCGCCCTGCAATAGCTGCCGCAGCTGCCATGGCTGGACTGCAGAGATGGGTCTTAGCTCCAAATCCCTGCCTGTCTTCAAAGTTTCGATTGCTGGTTGAGGCGCAGTGAACACCATCAGGTACCTTGTCAGGATTCATCCCTAGGCACATAGAACAACCTGGGTCTCTCCACTCAAAACCAGCATCTAGAAAGACCTTGTCCAAGCCCAACTTCTCAGCAGCTCGTTTGACAGGACGAGAGCCCGGAACCACGATAGCCGTTAGGTTAGGAGCAATCTTCTTTCCTTTAACAAATCGAGCAGCTAGTTGCAAGTCACTGAGACGAGCATTGGTACAAGAACCGATAAAGATATAGCCTAGTTCAATATCAGCTGGCTTTTGACCAGGCTCCAAGTCCATGTAATTGTAGGCTCGCTCATCATTCATATCCTTAATTTCTGGGAAGCTACTGTCAAAGTCAACCCCCATAGCAGGATTGGTGCCCCAAGTCACCATGGGAGCCAAGTCTGAGACATCCATCCGGATAACCTTATCGTAAACGGCATCCTCATCACTGACAATTGTTTTCCAATCCGCCACAGCCTCTTCGAAATTCTCTGGAACACACTCGCGACCCTTGAGATAATCATAGGTGGTTTGGTCCGGATTCATGATTCCCATCTTAGATCCAAACTCGATGGACATATTGCAGATGGTCATTCGCTCTTCCATGCTCAGTGCATCAATAGCTTGACCCCGATATTCCACGACATAACCAACACCACAGGCAACGCCGTACTTGGCAATCAAGGCTAAAATGTAATCCTTGGAATAAACTCCTTTTTGAGGAACACCTGTAAATTCCACCAGCATTTTCTTGGGTTTGACCTGCCAGAGTGTCTGGGTAGCGAAGACATGTTCGACCTCACTGGTCCCAATTCCAAAGGCGATAGCTCCGAAAGCACCGTGAGTTGCTGTATGGCTATCCCCACAGACGATAAATTTCCCTGGTTGGGTTCGTCCTGTTTCTGGACCAACCATGTGAACGATCCCCTGTTTTTCAGAACCGTGGGCCGCATGTTCAATCCCAAATTCCTCAACATTTTCAGCAAGCTTATCAATTTGAGCCTTAGAAATCACATCTCGAATATCGTAGATATTGACTGTCGGAACATTGTGGTCAAAGGTTCCAAATGTCAAGTCTGGTCGTCTCAATCTGCGACCTGCATCTCGCAAACCTTGAAAGGCTTGAGGGCTGGTCACTTCATGAATATAGTGCTGATCCACATACATGAGTTGCGGCTGCCCCTCTTCTCCTGTGATGACATGACGGTCCCATAATTTATCAAAAATCGATTTTCCTGCCATCCATTACCTCCAAATAAAATATAAGGCTACTAGTGTGGTCACCATCCCGAGAAACCAAACTGTCTTAAAGTACCATTTTCTAGTCTTGTGATGAAAAGTAATTCCTGCTAACCAAGCTCCAAAACCACCACAAGTAAAGGCTAAAATGAGTAAGATTTTCTCTGGGATGCGCCAAGCTCTTCTCCTTGCCTTGGATTTGTCAATACCATAAATCAAGAAAACCATGACATTCCAAATCAAAAGGACTAGAGTAATTTTTTCGTCTAACTTCATAACCTTGCAATAATAGCTTCCGTCATTTCATTGGTCGAAGCCTGTCCACCTATATCTCTCGTTAAAATGCCAGCCGCTAAACTTGCCTCAACAGCACGCTCGATACGTTCCGCATCCTCATAACGTCCAAAACTGTCTCTCAACATCATGGCAACTGATAAAATCATGGAAATAGGATTAGCAATTCCTTGACCTGCAATATCAGGTGCTGAACCGTGAATGGGCTCATAGAGGCTTGGACCCTTTTCAGAATGACTAGCTGATGGCATGACGCCAAGCGTGCCAGATAGAACGCTTGATTCATCAGAGAGAATATCTCCGAAAAGATTCTCTGTCACGATAACATCAAACTTGGCAGGATTGGTAATCATAAGCATAGCAGCTGAGTCGACCAATTGGTGTTCCAATGTTACATCTGGAAAATCCTGTGCGACCTCCTCAGCCACTCTACGCCAGAGTTTTGATGTAGCTAATACATTTTGCTTATCGATGCTAGTAACGATTTTTCTGCGATTTCTTGCAATTTCAAAGGCCTTACGAATAATCCGCTCCACTTCCTCATAACTATAGTCGTTGATATCACGCGCTTTTCTTTCTTCAAGGATATGATCCCCAAAATAAATCCCACCTGTCAACTCACGTACCACGACAAAGTCTACACCAGCAATTCGTTCCGGTTTGAGTGGTGACAAATGCTTAAGACTGTCAAAGATTTTTACAGGGCGAATATTAGCATAGAGATTGAGTTTCTTACGGAGAGCCAGCAAGCCTTGTTCAGGCCGAATCGCTGCCCCATCATACTGAGGACTACCGATAGCCGCTAGGAGAATGGCATCTGCTTCTCTACATGCCTTGAGGGTTTCATCAGGTAAGGGATGCCCTGCTGCATCAATACCTGCACCTCCGAAGGGTCGTCTGTCAACCTCATAGTCAAAATCTGTTTTTTCAGCTAGAGCCTCCAGAACTTCTAAACCAGCCTCCATGATTTCTGGGCCAATTCCGTCCCCTGCTAGAGCTACTATTTTCTTTGTCATAGCCTTCTCCTTTACACACTAGGCATATCGCGGTAAGAAACACTGCGTCCCATTTCACCAGCATTCTCTTTTTGAACAAAGGTATTGGCATTGATATAGGCAATTGCTGAAGCCTTCAACACATCGAAATCAAGACCTGCTGCGTTAAAGATGGTTTCTGTATCTCTGTTTTCAACAGTGACCAAGACCCGAGCCTGGGCATCAATACCATCTGTTACCGCATCAATGGTATAGGACACCAAGCGGACGGATTGATTAAAGAACTTGTCGATAGCGTTAAAGATCGCTTCAACGGAACCTTGACCTGTCGCATTAAATTCGACCTTCTCACCATCCATATTAGCCAGGCTAACGAGTGCTTCGATGTCATTATTCGCATGGGTTTGCAGTTGTAAATCATCAAAGTGGAATCCTTCTGGATTTTCAATCATAGTTCCAGCGACCAGCGCTCGAATATCTGCATCTGTGATTTCTTGTTTCTTGTCGGCCAGTGCCTTGAACTTGGCGAAGAGTGGTTTGATGTCCTCTTCTGTAAAGTCTAGGGCCAATTCTCTCAGTTTCTCGACAAAGGCATGGCGACCAGACAATTTTCCAAGTGGGAGGCTATTACTCTTGACACCGACCAATTCAGGGGTGATAATCTCATAAGTAAGAGGATTTTTAAGGACTCCATCTTGGTGAATACCAGATTCGTGAGAAAAGGCATTGCCACCAACAACGGCCTTGTTTTTAGGAACTGGAATTCCTGAGAAGCGAGAAACCATTTCTGACGTATTGATGGTCTCATTTAGGACAATACTGGTTTCTGCTTGGTAGTAGTCTTGGCGAATATTGAGAGCAACTGCTATTTCTTCCAAAGCAGCATTTCCAGCTCTCTCACCAATACCGTTGATAGTTCCTTCAACACGTCCTGCCCCATTCTTGACAGCAGCAAGGCTATTAGCCACTGCCATTCCAAGGTCATCGTGACAGTGAGGCGAATAGATGATCTGACGATCCGTCTTGACATTCTCAATCAAGTATTTGAAGATAGCTCCGTACTCCTCTGGCGTGGTAAATCCAACCGTATCAGGAATATTGATATAAGTCGCACCTGCATCAACCGCTGTTTGAACAACTTGCAAGAGGAAATCCAACTCTGTTCTAGTTGCATCTTCTGGAGAGAATTCTACCACTTCAAACTTAGAACGGGCATAAGAAACATGCTCACTGATTGCTTCCAAAATCTCTTCCTTGCTCTTATTGAGTTTATACTTACGATGAATCGGACTGGTAGCAATAAAGACGTGAACTTGTGGATACTTGGCGTCCTTGAGGGCTTCATAACAAGCATCAATATCAGACTTGACCGAACGTGCCAAACCAGTCACCGCTGTTTTCTTCAAGGCCTTAGCAATCTCCTGCACTGCCGTAAATGAGTCTGGGCTAGCCGCTGGAAAACCAGCTTCAATGGCCGAAATGCCCCATTTCTCCAGCTGTCTTGCTATGGCAATTTTTTCCTTGATTGAAAAGTTAACACCGGGTGTCTGCTCTCCATCCCGAAGACTGGTATCTAGAAATTCAACTGTTCGCATAAGATTTCCCCTTTTCCAAATGTGATTTTAAAAAAACATCTCGCTCAGAAACCCAAGCGAGATGTTGATTTACTCCCGCTTGGTAAGCCAAACAGGACTAATGCTTTTTGCACTAGCCCGAGTACCTCAACAACAAAGCAAATTGATTAAACTTAGCTGTTTTCATGTTTGACTTTCTCCTTCGTTTGATATCTTGTTTAGTATTTTAGCATAGACAAAAGCGCTTGTCAAGAAAAAATCCAATATTTTCTGAAAATTTCTTCAGTAGAGAATATTTTGCTAATTGAAAGTTATTGAAAAAATCTTGAAATGTTTCATTATTTAGAGGTTAACTTCCAACTTCTTTCTATCAATTCCAGTACTTCTTCATCTACCAAAGTATCATCAAGCGTCACACTAATCCAGTAGCGTTTGTTCATATGAAAAGCTGGATAAATGCCCTTTTTTGAAAGCAAATCAGCTACTTGGTCATGCTTGAGATTGACTGCTTCCACTTGTCCTTCTCTGCCCTTTTCCAACTTATTCCAAGAGATTTTCATCAAGACGGCATACCACTTTTTGTTGCCTTCATGTCTTAACACTGCCGTATCAGGAGATTTCTCCCACAGATATTCCAACTGATTACCATATTTTTCCTGAACTTGAGCCATGATACGCTTAGTCTGAGGACAGACAAAATCTTGCACATCAAAACAAGCCTTCCGAATCTGGTAGAGAATCTCCAGACAAGCCTCACGGACATTTCCAACAAAACTTCCTGTCATACTTTCCATATGAACTTGAGGATAGAGGTCACCCATTTCCTGATCAAAGACCTGAAAACGCACATTTTCAGTAGTGATGGAGACTGTCATGACAAAGTCACCCTGCAAAATCTGGCAACTATAGGTCCAAACTCCACTATTTTCTATAAAACCATAAGCATGAGCCTTTTCTTGATTAAATTGATAGGATTTAAAAATTTCAAACATAAGTGAAAACTGCTACCAAAAGCTAGCAGTTCCTTTCTATTTTTTAAAAGACAACCTTGGTTCCATGTAATTGTGTCACGCCTAGCTGGTCGATAAAGGTTTGACGGTTGTCCAAGTCAATCCCCCCACCTGGTAGAATTTCAATTTTACCTTTAGCATGCTCCAAAATTCTGTGATAGTGGGCAAAACGTTTTTCTAAGGAGTCACCAGACACACCAGCACGAGTTAGGATACGAGTAACACCAGCTTGGCTGAGCCAGTCAATAGCTTCCAACTGGTCTTCTTCGCTCAATTCATCAAAGGCCATGTGGAAGACAATTTCCATTCCTTTTGATGCAGCTATCAACTTTTCAAGATTAGCTTTATCCAACTTCTTATCAGCAGTTAAAGCCCCAAAAACAACCCCTTGACTTCCAGCCTGAGCAGTCAAACGAATGTCTTCTAGCATGATTGCAATTTCTAGGTCATTATAGACAAAGTCGCCACCACGTGGACGAATCATGGTCATGATGGTCGTATCGTAGTTAGCTGCCAATTCAACCGCCGCCTTGGTCACTCCATAGCTGGGTGTTGTTCCTCCCACTGCTAGATTATCACAGAGTTCGATTCGACGAGCTCCAGCCTGCATAGCTTTTTCAAGCAAGGTCACATTTTCAGCACAAAATTCGTAAATCATTTGATTCTCCTTGAGTATTACTTTAAATTTATTATATCATATTGTTGTGAATATGCTTTCATTTATATCAAGGAAAACTGTTACTATTTTTTATTCTTTGTCCGGAATGACCTTGAAGAGATAATAAGTGATAAAGATGGTCAAGGCTCCCAGACCGATTTTGACTGGTAAAAGAGGGGCAAAATAAATGGAAATTCCCATCAAGATGTAGATAGATACGATGATTTTTTTCTTACGTTCACGCGCAATAGACCTAGTCTCGCGAAAATCAGCAACATATGCTTGATAGAGCTTGGTATGATAAAGCCAATCTTCGAAACGCTTGGAACTTCTGGAGAAACAAGCAATAGACAACAAAAGGAAAGGCGTTGTAGGCAACAAGGGTAAAACAACCCCAACAATTGCCAAGGCCAGTGATAAAAAACCAATTATCAGATAGATAAGACGCATAACTACTCCTAATTAAAATAATCTTCTTCTAGTTTCGCATAAAATGATGAATTTTGTCAAGTTCCAACCAAAAGAGCCTGAAATTCACTTTCAGGACTCTCTTCTTATTTAATCTTTTCTTCTTCGTAGTCACCCTTGCTACAAACAACCTGCTTGCCACCACCACGGACTTTTTTCTCCATGAGGAAGTTGCCACATTTTGGACAGTCACGACCAACAGGCTTGTCCCAAGATGTAAATTCACAGTCTGGATAGCGATTGCAACCATAGAAAAGGCGGTTACGTTTTGTTTTACGCTCAATGATTTGTCCCTGATGACAACTTGGACACTCAACACCAATCTCTTTCACGATTGCTTGGGTATGACGGCAATCTGGAAAATTGCTACAAGCGTAGAACTTACCAAATCGACCAAGTTTAATGACCATTGGGCTACCACACACTTCACAATCAAATCCAGCTGGTTCATCCTTGATTTGGATTTTCTCCATTTCTTCTTCAGCCTTGGCAACCTCTTTAGAGAATGGTTTGTAAAAGGCATCAATGACACGTTGCCACTGCTCTTTTCCGACTTCGACATCATCCAGTTTGCCTTCCATTTCAGCTGTGAAGGTCACGTTTACGATATCTGGGAAATATTCAACGATGAGCTTATTAACAATTTCTCCCAACTCTGTCGGTTCAAAACGTTTGGCTGCAAGGCGAACATAATAACGTTTCTGAATAGTTTCAATGGTGGGCGCATAGGTGGACGGACGTCCAACCCCATTTTCCTCCAAGGTCTTGATCAGTGTCGCTTCAGAATAACGAGCAGGCGGTTGGGTGAAATGTTGCTCTGGTTTGCTATTAACCTGTTTCACCACATCTCCAACAGCCATGTCCGGTAACATCTTATTCTTGTCAGAATCATTATAAATGGCAAGATAACCATCAAACTTAACCTGACTACCATTGGCAGCAAATTGAACCCCATTTTGAGACAATTTAACGGCCATGGTATCAAAGACAGCAGCTGTCATCTGGCTTGCTACAAAACGATTCCAAATAAGAGTATAAAGCTTGAGTTGATCCTTGTCCAGATACTTAGCGATGCTTTCCGGTGTATTAAAGACACTTGACGGACGAATAGCCTCATGGGCATCCTGAGCACCTGATGCATTTTTGACCTTGCTACCATGCTTAGAATATTTGCTACCAAAACGGTCCGTAATGAAACTTGCTGCTTCGTTCTGCGCTACTGGACTGATACGAGTCGAATCGGTACGCATATAGGTAATCAAACCTTGCACACCAGAACCGATATTGATCCCTTCATAGAGCTGTTGGGCAACCATCATGGTCTTTCGAGTACGGAAGTTAATTTTATTGGCAGCATCCATCTGCATAGATGAAGTAGTATAGGGTAATGGAGCATTGCGCTTGCGCTCTTTCTTATCTACCTGATCCACTGAAAAGTCTTTACTAGTCAGACGAGACATAACTTCCTTGACCTCGTCATTACTAGTCAGTTTCAGCTTTTTGCCATCTACTCCATAGAAGGAAGCCTGAAATTGCTTGGTTCCCTTTTTAAAGACAGCATCAATTGTCCAGTATTCTTCTGGCTGGAAAGAATTGATTTCATTTTCACGGTCAATGATTAACTTAAGCGCAATAGACTGAACGCGACCTGCTGACAAGCCCTTCTTGACCTTTTTCCACAAAATAGGCGAAATCGAATAGCCCACCAAGCGGTCTAGGACACGACGAGCCTGTTGGGCATTGACCAAGTCCATATCAATCTTGCGAGGTTCTTTAAAAGCATTTTTGACCGCATCCTTGGTGATTTCATTGAAGACCACACGGTTGGCATCATTTTCATCCAAATTGAGAATATGGGACAAATGCCAAGAAATCGCTTCTCCTTCACGGTCCGGGTCACTTGCGAGAAAGACTTTATTAGCTTTTTTGGCTTCTTTTTTCAAGTCATTGATAAGAGGACCTTTTCCTCGGATATTGATATATTGCGGTTCATAATTATTTTCAATATCGACGGACATACTGGATTTCTTCAAATCACGTATATGCCCGACACTGGCTAAAACCTTGTAGTTTCTGCCTAGATATTTTTCAATCGTTTTCGCCTTAGCAGGCGACTCCACGATGACTAGATTTTTTTTAACTGTTGATTTTTTCTTTTTTGTTGCCGTAGCCACAGTATCACACCTTTTCAAAGTAATAAACTTTATAAAGTGTAAACCATTTTGCCATAACTGTCAAGACTTAGCTACTATAATAGAAGAAAAGTTTTATACTTAAGACCTCAGTCTTCCTTTGATATACATAGAAGACTCACGAGAAAAACCAGCTATTCTCAAGAAATTATTGTTCCTCAGACTCTGTATCAAATTTCTTGGCTTTTTCCTTTTCTTTCGCTTCCTTATCCTTGATATACTGGAAGAAATATTCTACCAGTTCTTCCTTGCTAAGTTGTTCTGAATCAGACAATTGGGAAACTTGAACAGAAACATCACTTAAACCATAGTCCCCCCTCTTACTGGAAATCATATCAAGCTCTTCTTCTGTCAAATAATTTCCTGAAATGGTTAGCTTTAGGGTATGATTCTTTTTAGAATAGGTTTTTTTCAAAATATTATGTCCCTGAAACTGCTCTGATATAAATTTATTAAGGGACTCTTTTTTAAACGTTTCTCTGACTAAAGTCGTTGCAGAGATGAAACTCGGAATCATCAGCAAAACAGCAACTAAAAGCAAAATCCTGCGCATTTTATAATCTTCTTCATTATCTCTAAAATAGTGCTTCTTAACCATCATCAACCTGACACCTATATAAGTCGCAATGACAATAAAGCTACAATTGATGAGGAATAGGTAAGAGGAGCCTATGATAAATTTTAGATTAGCAGAAGCAATAGCATAACCTACCGTACAAAGAGGAGGCATCAAGGCGGTTGCAATAGCGACACCAGGGACAATATTATTGGTCTCTTTTTTCCTAGCACCAATAATACCAGCTATCCCTCCTACAAAAGCAATGAGAACATCCCAAATAGTCGGAGAGGTTCTAGCAACAATCTCCGAACTAGCATACGAAATGGGAGAAAGATAAAAATAAAGTGTTGAAGCTATTAAACTGGCAAGAATTTGAATAGCTAATATTTTAAAAGATTTTCTTAACAATTTAAAATCAAATATAGCTAGAGAAAGCCCCACTCCCAGAATAGGTGTCATCAAAGGAGAGATTAACATGGCTCCAATAATCACGGGAGTCGAATCCATATTTAATCCGATAGAGGCGATAAGCATGGCACATAGCAAAATCGCTAAATCACTTCTGGAAAGTTCTAATTCTTCATATATTTTATTTCTAAATTCTACCAACGAATACAGTTTATTATTTGTCACAAATATCTTCCTTTCCTAGCTAACTAGTCACTAATACTCTTCGAAAATCTCTTCAAACCACGTCAGCTTCACCTTGCCGTAGATATATGTAACTGACTTCGTCAGTCTTATCTACAACCTCAAAGCAGTGCTTTGAGCAACCTGCGGCTAGCTTCCTAGTTTGCTCTTTGATTTTCATTGAGTATAAAATTCTAACAAACTCAATGCTTTAGTAGTCTGACATGCCAATCTCATGAGGTATTTTTATCATTTTCCATCATATCCTGACGCAACTATCTATTGCTATCTCTCATCAACTTCATTTCTAGTAAATGAAAATCAAACTCAAAATCTCACCGTAGCTTGCTCAAAACACAGCAAGGCAAAGCTGAACTGACGTAAAAAGATTTTCGAAGAGTATCATCATCAATTTCAGACCATTTTTTATAATAACCATTTTATTTTTATCTGTCAAGGTCTTTGAATTCTTTCTTAAACAAGCCTTGTAATCTCTACTTTTGAAGAATTTATTTTTCCTTACTGATAAGATTTTAGATGATACGCCCCCCTGACAGGAAGCTGACCAAGATTAGTCACAAGCAACTCTCCTTTCTCAATTACACTAAATTGCTTTCCTTCCTCTGGGAAAAGTCCTCCACTCTACTGATTCACTTAGAAAAAACGCATAAGATCAAGTGATGAAAAAACCTGATACTATGCGTTTTATTGTGGGAATATTTACTTCATTTTCTATTAAAAATT
Organism: Streptococcus sp. 1453; assembly: GCF_013276955.1. Lineage (NCBI taxonomy): Bacteria > Bacillati > Bacillota > Bacilli > Lactobacillales > Streptococcaceae > Streptococcus > Streptococcus sp. 1453. The sequence goes on along the minus strand of NZ_VMLZ01000003.1, from coordinate 2,298 downwards.
GATTTTTTCTCAGAATTCTAGCTTAAGTCATTTTTAAAATTCAAATTCTGCAAGCACATCTTGCCCGCTGGTGACCAATTTTGCTCCTTCTTGAATCAAATGATGGCAACCATCTGATAGTCCATCTAAAATGCTACCAGGTATAGCAAAAACATCGCGTCCTTCTTCCATTGCCCTCTCACAGGTAATAAGACTACCTGAGCGCATCTTAGCCTCTGCTACAATCACACCACGGCAAAGTCCAGCGATGATGCGATTACGGGCAGGAAAATGAAATTTCAGAGGTTGTTCACCAGGTCCATACTCACTGAGAATCAGATGATCATTGCCGATGTAGTCTTGCAAGCGTTTATTGGCTTTAGGATAAAACACATCCAGACCTGTTCCAATCACTGCAATGGTTTTTCCACCATTTTGAAGAACTGCCATATGAGCTGCTGTATCGATACCCTTGGCTAAGCCACTGACAATAACCAGTTCATTTTCCAAGCCTTGAATAATTTTTTCAACTGACTTAGCTCCCTGTTTGCTACAAGCACGACTTCCTACGACTGCTACCTTCGGGAATTTCAAGAGGTCAAGATTTCCCTTGTAAAATAAAAGTACAGGCGCATCATATATTTCACTCAAATCCCAAGGGTAACAGTCATCTAAAATAGAGAAAGATGGAAATTTTTGAAACTCCTTCTCCAAATGCGCATCATCTATCTGAAAATAACGTTCCATAAAAACAGCTGGATTTCGGCAACCTGATATATCTGCAATATCACCTAACAACAGTTCTTGATCAACATTTTCACCGTATTCTAGGACTGTCAAAATCTGTTGATTGGTCAAACCCGATTTTTTTAACTTATAGATTTCATAGTTTGTGATTTTCATAAATAACTCCATTTCTTTTTCTAGTCATCTATTTATTCGTAAAAAAATCAAAAAACATCCGACTATTTGTAATCCCCCAATAATGAAGTATATTGAAAAATCTCCAGACTAGAGAACTCATTGACGGTTCCTAATCTGGAGATTTTATTATTTCCTCATCATAGCTACAAAGCTACTCACTCAGTTCCTGAAAGTAGTGTTTTCTTCAAAACTAGACTTCTTCTTTGAGTTGACTGAGAACAGTCTTGATTTCAGAAATTAGTTCTGCTTCTTTTTGAGAATCTTTTTGATGGCTATCTACAAAGAGTCGTGCTTCATCAGCTAATTTCTTAGCCTTGTTTAGAACTTTTTTATCCTTGTCGCTAGCCTCTAGCTCAACTAGAAGTTGATTCAATTCTCTTAAAAGCTTATCTAGTTGAGAATTTTTCTTACGAGCCAACGCAAAGAGGAGAGCTCCTAGAAGAGAGAGCACTGCAGCTCCAAAGACACCATATAGAGGGACATCTGTCGCATTTGTAGGTTCCTTGGTACTTTCTGCTTCTTTATTTAAGTTTGACGCAGACTGACTCTTATCAGCTGATGTGCCAGTTTGTAGAGAATTGAGAACCTGTCTAACTTTAGCAAGGAGGTCTGCCAATTCTTGAGCTGTTAAGTTTTCATTATCAAGAGCTGCTTGCGCCTCTCCCAAAATACGCTGTGCTTCTTCAAGTACTTCAGGAGATAGACCTGCCAAGTCTTGCAAGCGACGTTCCAGATCCTCTACTAGAGTACGAAGTTCTGACTTGTCCACAGCCGATGGGTTTGTACCTGTTTGGGAATTCCCTACAAATCCAACGCTTCTACGAGCGCGACGTGGAGGAGTTCTTCGATTTCTTGTAGCAGATGGCGGATTCACAGGACTTGTCCCAGACTGATCTGTATCCGAAGGAGAAGCCGGTGTTTGACTACCATCCTTATCTTGGCCAGACAGTCTTCTACTATTAGCTTTAGCAATAGCCTCGGCTAGAATCTGATCCATGCTAGATAAAGCTGCTTGCTTCGCTCGATCGATTTCATCTTGTGTTTTGGCTTGATCAATTCTCTTAAGCGCGTCTTGAAGAACCTGTCTTACTTGGTTTTTAGCTTCCTCTTTTTCAAATAGAGAGAGATTCGCATTTTCGTCAATAAGAGCAAGGGTAAGATTAGCTTTTTGATCAAGTTTTTCGTAGGCTGCTGTATGCGTTGCTGGGGTTGGATTATCAACACTATCAATCGCAGTCAGACCATTCTGCTTAGCTTGTTCAACACCTGTTTGATTGGTTGCCGCATCAACTTTAGATTTCGCATCACGTAAGGCTGCTTCAACTTTGTTGATTGCCGCATCCCTCTCCTCTTTCGTAAGATGTTGGATACCATTAATCGTAGCCTTCTTCTCGT
>NZ_VMLZ01000029.1:0-965 GCF_013276955.1 Streptococcus sp. 1453 | reverse complement strand
TCAGAATCAGCATCGACAAGTGCCTCAACGAGCGCGAGCCAATCAGCTTCTGAATCGGCATCGACAAGTGCCTCAACGAGCGCGAGCCAGTCAGCTTCTGAGTCAGCCTCAACAAGTGCTTCAACGAGCGCGAGCCAATCAGCTTCTGAATCGGCATCGACAAGTGCTTCAACCAGTGCAAGTCAATCAGCGTCTGAATCTGCATCAACAAGTGCGAGCCAGTCAGCTTCTGAATCAGCATCGACAAGTGCTTCAACGAGCGCAAGTCAATCAGCTTCTGAATCAGCATCAACAAGTGCAAGTCAATCGGCGTCAGAGTCCGCATCGACAAGTGCTTCAACAAGCGCGAGCCAGTCAGCGTCTGAATCGGCATCGACAAGTGCCTCAACGAGTGCAAGTCAATCAGCGTCTGAATCAGCTTCAACAAGTGCCTCAACAAGTGCAAGTCAATCAGCGTCTGAGTCAGCATCGACAAGTGCCTCAACAAGTGCAAGTCAATCTGCATCAGAGTCAGCTTCAACAAGTGCCTCAACGAGCGCGAGCCAGTCAGCGTCTGAATCGGCATCAACAAGTGCTTCAACGAGCGCAAGTCAATCAGCGTCAGAGTCCGCATCGACAAGTGCCTCAACAAGTGCAAGTCAATCTGCATCAGAGTCAGCATCGACAAGTGCCTCAACGAGCGCAAGTCAATCAGCATCTGAGTCTGCCTCAACAAGTGCCTCAACAAGTGCCTCAACGAGCGCAAGTCAATCAGCGTCAGAGTCCGCATCGACAAGTGCTTCAACAAGCGCAAGTCAGTCAGCGTCAGAGTCCGCATCGACAAGTGCCTCAACGAGCGCAAGTCAGTCGGCGTCAGAGTCTGCTTCAACAAGCGCAAGTCAATCAGCATCAGAGTCAGCATCGACAAGTGCTTCAACGAGCGCAAGTCAATCAGCGTCAGAGTCCGCATCGACAAGTGCTTCAAC
>NZ_VMLZ01000028.1:0-3946 GCF_013276955.1 Streptococcus sp. 1453 | reverse complement strand
AGTATCTACAAACCAACCGTAGCAGCTGAACGAACAGCATCAGACTACGGCACAAGCTTGAAGGTAACAGATGGTCTAAAAGCCAAAGACTACCACTTGATTAAGGGAGCAACGCCAACAGACGCATTGGCAGATCGACTTCAATACAAAGACGATACAGCTCTTCCAACAGGCTCAACAGTAGAATGGAAGGAAACTCCAGACTACAGCCGTGTGGGTGATGCGACTTACAAAGCGACTGTTACAATTCCAGGCTCAGGAAGCACAGAAGTGACGATTCCAGTGCATGTTTATCCAACGGTAGCTCTAGCTAGTCCGAACGGCTATAACAATAAACAAGGTACCTTGTCACATGGAGCTGACGCAGAGACATATGTAGTCTTCAAAGATGGCAACCAAACAGTGGCTAAACCAGCAGGCGTAACAGTTCGTTGGCAAGGTGGCACTGCACCAGGTATCGCAACAGCGTCCGCAAGCAATGTGGGACGTATCGAGGTAGAATACCCAGCAGACAATGCGGAAGGTAAGACGGTTCAAACGCTAGAAGTAGCCCTTCCAACTTATCATGCAGTAGCCAAGGAAACAGAAGTCGTGCGTACGATTGGTTCAACCTTTGCCTCAACAGAAGCTAGCGCTTATGTGAAGAAAGCAGAAAATGGACCAGATCTTCCACAAGGCACAGAGTACACATGGCAAACAGATGAGACAGCTAATAAGGCCTATGGTTCAGGCACTTGGGGTAAAGTCAACGATGACTGGCTTGGTAAGAAGACCAACAAGGTTAAAGTTTACTACCCACAAGTAGACGGTGGTAATACGAAAGATGAAAATCTGGCAGAAGAAACAGAGGAAATCACCTTTGTGACCAAACCAGCGACTCCAAGTATTACGACTGACTTGACAGGAAGCGCCGGTACAAGAAAAACCATCCATATTGCGAATGCGACACCAGGAACCACTGTTGAGCTCTACAATGGCGATACGAAAATTGGTTCTGTAGATGTACCGAAAGCTGGTACGACTCGCTACAGTGATTTAACGACAGTTGATGTAACGATGACCCAAGACATCCCAACATCAACCAACATCACAGCCAAAGCGGTTTACAAACCAACCGAAGCAACTGAACGCGTTGAATCAGATGCAAGTACTGCCAAAGCTTCAACCTTCATCACTCTAAGTGCTAAAGGTAGCATCCAAACCATGAAGGGAACAGGCACTCTTACTGAGTTGGATAACTTGAACGAAACCACTCTAGCTAAGTTACTCCGTCGTTCAGACGCAGCTACGGACTTCACAGGCGCAACAGGCCGCTGGAAGAACCAAGATGCGACTAGAAAAACGGCAGAGGCAGGCACACGAACAGAAACCCTTCTAGTGCGCCTAGCCGGTCAAACGAATGAGCAAGAGGTCAACTTCACCTTCACTACTTTAGCGCAACCAAGCGCCAAAGCTGTCGTGAAGAAAAATGGTCAAGATATTACAAATGATGACTTGAGCAAGTATGTAACAGCAGACAGCAACAATGGTTTGAGTTGGGAAAACCAACCAGCTAAGGTAGAAGTCGGCAAAACTCTTCCACGTATCCAAGTCACTTACCCAAGTGATGGTGTAGCGGTATCAGACGTTACGACCCAATACGTGACACCAACAGTGTACGCAGTGGCAGAGAACCCAACTCCAGGTATTGATGCGCATAAAGGTAGCACGCTTTCAGAAGACGCTTCTGACTATGTGAAACCAGCACCAAACACAGAAGGCTTCCCTAATGGTACGACTCATGCATGGAAGGATGGAGATAAACCAAGTACCGACCATGTAGGAGAAGTGACGAAGACAGTTGTGACCACTTATGGTAAGGGCGATGACGTACCGGCTGAGCTTCGAGGTAAGGAAGTAGAAACACCGGTGACGATTACAGTTGTCCCAGATAAACCAGTTGTGACTCCAAATACTGACGGAACAGTCGGTGTGACGATTCCAGAGGAAACAACGAAAGTTGAAGTGACTTACACTCCAGAAGGACAAGACGCTCCAACAACCGTAGCGGTTACGAAGAACCAAGATGGTAGCTGGACAGCGCCAGCAGACAGTGGCATCACGATTAGCCCAGACGGCAGCAAGCTTACGGTAGCAGCGGACAAGGTGAAAGATGGTGCAGGTGTCACAGCCAAAGGTATCACGACAATTGACGGTAAAGACTTTACAAGTCAGTCAAGTGATAGTGCAGATGCCAAAGCGCCACGCTTGGGTAAACCAACGATTAGTCAAAACGCAGACTACGGCATTGAAGTTGAATTGGATGACAAGGCAACTCATGCAGAAGTAGACTATGTGGATGCGGCTGGCAATACTCGTAAGTTAACCTTTGATAAGGAAGCTAATGGGGATTGGACGAAGACAGATAGTGTCAATATCGGCACAGTCGTGACAACTGGTAACAAGATTGTGATGCAGGCCAATACAGCTCAGGCAGGTAGCATCGTAAAAGCTACTCAAAAATCAGCTTTATCAGATCCATCAGAAGCAGCTGACCACAAGGCAGTGGGCTTACTGAACAGTCCAGTTGTGACTCCACAAATTGATAGTGGCGTCCAAATAGAAGCTCCAAGTGACGCGACAAGTCTTGAAGTAACCTACACGCCAGCAGGCAGTCAAGCGTCAACGAAAGTGACCCTTACGAAGACTGACCAAGGTTGGCAAGTTCCAGAAGGATTTGAAGTGGGAGCAGATGGCAAGCCAGTCTTGAAAGCCAAGACAGCTACAGCCGGAACTGAGGTAACGGTACAAGCCAAAGCACAAGACATGGAAAGTAAGCCATCCACTGGTAAAGTGAAGACAGCTCAACCATCAACCTTTACTCCAGAAAGTAAACAAAATGGGGATGTTGTGATTCCATTACCAGCTGATGCGGATAAAGTCGTGATTAACTACCCAGAAAGTGATACGGTTACGAAGACAGTAGAACTTACCAAGGGAGCAGATGGCAACTGGAGTGCACCAGCGGATAGCCCAATCACAGTTAAAGATGGCAAGGCAACTGTTAAACAAGGAACAGCAAGCAGTGGTAAGTCTATCACAGCTCAAGCAACAGCCGGAACTGGCACAGATGTCAGCGCGGCACGCGAAGCGACTATAATTGTTCCAAGTCATACGCAGCCAACTGTTAGCACCATTACGGTAGAAGCAGATAGCAAGCCAACAGCAGATTCTATTAGCAATGCCGTAACAGCAGAGCATAAGAAAACTGCGGTAGCTAAAGACGCTCTTCCAACAGTAGCGGCAGGAACCAGTCAAACTGTGGGAGTGACCGTCACTTATGACGATGATTCTACAGAAGATGTAGAAGTTACAGTCCAAGCTAAAGAAGCAACACCAAGCGAAGCTACAACTAAACAATGGCAAAATGGTGATGTTGAAATCGGCTTACCAGACACTGCGGATAAAGCACGCTTGACTTATACAGATAAGCAAGGGGCAAGTCAAACAGTTGAGCTCAGCAAAGGAGCGACAGGCTGGACGGTAACAAGCGGTGATGCGAGTCTATTAGATAACGGTACGTTACGCTTGAAACCATCAAGCTACACAGCTGGTCAAGCAGTAAGTGTCAGCGCAACCAAGGGAAGCGACGCTACAACCAGTCAGGCATCAAGTGCAAGTATCACTCCGACAGAGCATACTGTGACTACAAATACACTAGTCAAACCATACAAACAAAATGTTACAGATAATGATTTGTTAGACGCTGTAAATGCTGAACACAAACAGACTGTTAATCTGAAAGATGGAACAAGTTATCCTACAACAGATGGTTTCCATGATATTGAACTTACAGTGACATATGAAGATGGTAGTACGGAAAATGTACCAGCCAAATACAAAGTCACAGATGCTTCTAAAGGGACTATCGACAAAGCGGCTGAGACTAAGAAAGCTGAGATTGATA
>NZ_VMLZ01000027.1:0-292 GCF_013276955.1 Streptococcus sp. 1453 | reverse complement strand
AGTAAGAGTTGAAAATACCAACTCTGGTCCGTTGGTCAAGGGGTTAAGACACCGCCTTTTCACGGCGGTAACACGGGTTCGAATCCCGTACGGACTATGGTATGTTGCGGTTGGAACACTTGATGAAAAAAACTTAAAAAAGTTTCAAAAAAGTGTTGACAAGCGAAAGCAGCTGTGATATACTAATATAGTTGTCGCTTGAGAGAAGCGAGTGACAAAGACCTTTGAAAACTGAACAAGACGAACCAATGTGCAGGGCACTACAACTGAAGTTGTAGTACTGAACAATGAA
>NZ_VMLZ01000026.1:0-7124 GCF_013276955.1 Streptococcus sp. 1453 | reverse complement strand
GAAATATGTTTAGTCAACTACGTATGCGTGAAGAACAAGCATTATTGGCTCAGGACTATGCCTTGGAAACTGCTAGGGCTGAAGGTGGTTTTGTTATGTTAGCAAATCTTGTTCGCCAGCATCTTTTAACAGCAGAGGTTGCCAGTCAGCAATTGGGCATGACTGTCTCTGAGTTTGAAGAATTATTGAAAGACTATCATAACTAAGAACTAAAAAAAATACAGGGAAACCAGCAAAGACGAGGTTCGCCAGCCATGGTTGGAGTTTTTCGGGAATAAACCCTTTACCCAGCAACCAGAGCGAGCTATAAGTCAGGTGGACTAACTGCTGGACTATAAGAGCTGGGCCGAGGAGGACAGGAGAATGTTTAGTGAACAACGCAGGCGTGAAGAACAAGCATTACTCGCTCATGACTATGCCTTGGAAACTGCTAGGGCTGAAGGTCTTGAACAAGGAATCGAAAAAGGTTTAGAGCAAGGTCTTGAGCGTGGGCGAGCTGAAGGTCTTGAACAGGGACTGGAGCGTGGGAAAGTTGAAGGAAGGGAAGAAGGGAAACTTTTTGCCTTCTTAGATATGGTTCGCCAACATGTCTTAACTTCTGAATTTGCGAGTGAACAATTGGGTATGACCGTAGCTGAGTTTGAGGCACTGTTGTAAAATTATACAATCACATAATAACATAAAAGCGAACAAGAATGAAATATTGTCTTGTTCACTTTTTATTTTCTACTGTCCAACAAAGCCCTCACGCGATTATATACCACAAAAAAACAGGAGATTTCTCTCCTGTCATGATTCAACTATCTAAAATTAAACCCATTCACCGTTTCCGTTTACAGTGTAACCATTTACAGTAGTATTTACTGCAAGGGCACCTGAACCGTCAACATAGTACCATTTGTCTGAAACTTTAAACCATTGACTTACTTTCATAGCCCCTGATGCTTCAAGATAGTACCATGTATCACCATCTTTAAGCCAACCTGTTGCCATTGAACCATTAGCGTTGAGGTAGTACCATGAGCCGTTGACTTTAGCCCAACCTGTTACCATAGCACCATTAGCGTCTAGGTAGTACCATGAACTATTGTATTGGAGCCATCCTGTCGCCATTGAACCATCAGTATTGTAGAAGTACCACATACCGTTTTCTTGTTTCCAGCCCGTTTTTGAAGCGGCTGGTTTAGCTGGTTTTACTACAGAATATGAGCTGTATGATGGAACATATGAAGGGTATGAAGGGACATATGTCGGATTAGATGGTCTTGCAGGAACAGAAGGTTGTGCTGGAGTTTCTGGTTGCTCTGGTTTTGGAGCTGGAGCTGGTTGTGGTTGTTCAGCTGGTTGCTCTGGTTGAACTTCTGGTTTATCAGCATCTTTTGCTTTAGCTGCTTCTAAATCTTTAAGAACTTGATTGTACTCGTCAGTTAGTTCATCGATTGCATCTTTGTATGCTTTTACTACTTCGTTAACTTCGTCAAATTTAGCTTGAGCTTCATCAGCGGTAGTTTTAGCAGAAGCAACAGCAGCCTCTAGTCTAGTTACAGCTTCTTGTAATCCATTTTGGATAGCTTGATCAGCATTGTTTTTCTTAGCTGTTTCAAGAGCAGTTTTAGCTTTTTCTAAAGTTTCTTTTTGTTTATCTAATGCAGCGTTTTTTTCTTCTACTACTTTAGCTTTTTCAACAGCATCAGCTTTGTCTTTATCAGCTACTTTAGTTAATTTTTCGATTTTTTCAGCTAAATCATCAGCTATATCTGTAAGCTTTTCGACGATTGGTTTAGAAGCTTCTTTTTTAGCGGCTTCATCAATTTTTTTAGCTTCTTCAGCATCTAATTTTTTAGTTTCTTCAACTTTTTCAGGAGCTTTATTTCTTGTTTTATAATCATTTTCTAATTCTTTAAGAACATCCCCTGCAGTTAAGACACCTTTTTCAACAGCATCTAAGATTGCTTCTTTACCAATTTCAGCTTTTTGATCAGCAATTGCTGTTTCTTTGTCTGTGATACTTGCATCTTTATTGATTTTAGCAATTGCATCTTCTTCAAGTTGATCTAAAGCATCTTTAAGAGCAGTTCTAGTTTCAGCTTCTTCTTTTTTAAGTTCTTCAACTTTTGCCTTTGCTTTTTCAGCTTCTTCTTTAGCTGTAGCTAATTCAGCTTCTGCGTCAGCTTTAGCTTTATCAGCTTCTTCTTTTTTAGTTTGAGCAGCTGTTACATCGTCAGCTTCTTTTTTAGCTTTAGCTGTAGCTTCTTCAACTTTTTTAGCTGCTTCAGCAACTTTTTTTTCTAATTCAGCAACTTTAGCATCCGCTTCTGCTTTAGCTTCAGCAGCTTTTTCAGCTTCTGTTTTTTCTGCTGGTTTAGCTGGTTCCTCTGCTTTTGGTTTAGCTGGTTCGCTAGCTTCTTTTTCTTTAGCAGATTTTACTTCGTCAAGAGTTTTGTTGTACTCATCAGTAAGTTTGTTTAATTCATCAGCAACAGCTTGAGTATCTGAAGCAGCTTGATCAAATGCATTTTGTGCAGCATCACGCTCTTTTTCAATCGCAGTTACAGCTTTTTCTAGTGGTGCTGTGATATCTTCACCAAATCCATTATCTTTAGCAGATTTAAGAGCTTCTTTAGCTTCTTTTAATGTATCTTCTTGTTTTTTAAGAGTTTCAGCTTTTTTATCTTCTTCAGCTTTCAATGCTTCAGCATCTTCTTTAAGCGTATCAACTTTTTCACCTAAATCATCAGCTTTGTCTTGCAATTTTTCTGATGCAGGACGAGCAGCATCTGCTTTTTCAGCTTTGTCAATTCCAGCTTTAATGTCTGCTGGTAATTCAGCTTCTGATTTAGCTTTAGCTGGAGTTGCATTAGCATTAGCTTCAGATGTTTTATCGTCGTTTTCTAATTCTTTAAGAATATCCCCAGCTTTTAATTCACCAGATTCAACAGCTTTTAATAATCCTTCTTTGTCAACTAATTCTTTAGCAGCTTTTTTAGCAGCCTCTTTATTAGTAATGTTTGGATCATTTGCGATTGCTTCTTCTAATTGATCTAAAGCTTTTGATAAAGCTTCTTTAGAATCAGCTTCTTCTTTCTTAGCATCTTCTTCTTTTTTAGCTTCTTCTTGAGCTTTAGCATCAGCTTCAGCAGCTTTTTCTTTAGCAGCAGCTAATTCGTCGTCAGCCGTTTTCTTAGCTTTTTCAGCTTCAGTTTTTACAGCTTCAGCAGCAGTAGCTTCTTTTTTCTCAGCTTCTAATTTAGTATTTGCTTCAGCAGCTGCAGTAGTAGTTGTATCTACTTTTGCTTGAGCTTCAGTAACTTTTTCTTCAGCTTTTTTAGCGTCAGCTTCAGCTTGTTTAATTTCTGGACTTGTAACTTCTGATTTAGGAGTTCCAGTAGTTCCAGTTTCTCCAGCTGGTTGAGATGAAGTTGTATTGGTAGAATCATCAGCTTTTACAACTAATAACGGTTGAACCGTAGTAAACCCTACTCCTAAGACTGCCGCACTTGCTAAGCTCGCCAATATCATTCTTTTCTTATCCATTTGGACTACCTCATATTTCTTATTTCGCAATATCCATACAATTAGGACATTCTTATGTTGATTATACCCCCCACAAATCTTTGTCAAGTGTTTTATGTTAAATTTGTGTTACATTTTCGTTCGGGATTTTATTTGTTTTATCAAAGTTTTTGTGAAAATCGTTTTGAAAACAATGAATTCACAATAACTAGCTGACAGATTATGGTTCTTTTTGATTTATGACAAGTATTACCATAAAAAATTTTTGCCATCCAGTAACTTTGCGTCTCCAGTAATATAGGTAAAACTCATACCCTACCATTGTTAAAGGGCATTTCTCCCATAGATGAACAGCACACCTGTCGCAATCAGTCATAACCACCCGTGAAAACGGGTGGCTTGTACACCGGCTATAAGCCGTTTCTCTCCAGCGGCGTCTAAAGACGCTCGCTGAACTTCGTTCAGGTCGTGCTATATTACTTGACTAATGCCCGTCACAACGGGCTTTTACCTTGTTCTAAATCCGCCATCAGAAAACGGATCTTCATATTCTTTTACACTCAGCTTATCGAGTGCAATGTCATTCTTTTCCTGCTCGCGAATATATTTAGCTACGGTCTTTTCGTTTAGTCCAACGGTACTTACATAGTATCCCCTAGCCCAGAACTTTCGATTTCCATACTTATATTTTAAATTAGCGTGCTTATCAAATATCATCAATGCACTTTTGCTCTTGAGATACCCCATAAAATCGGAAATCGAAAGTTTGGGAGGTATCAGTACAAGCAGGTGTACATGGTCTGGCATCATATGACCTTCGATAATCTCCACGCCACGACAACCGCATAGATGTTTAATAATATCTATCAAATCCGACCTGACTTTGTAATATATCGCCTTACGGCGATACTTAGGTGTAAAAACTATATGATATTTGCACATCCATTTAGTATGTGATAAACTGTAACTGGTTTTAGCCATTTATTTTTCCTCCTTTATCTAACCTGAACAATTAGATTATACTTAGAAAAATAAATGGAAGCTAGAAGCCTTGTCAGCCACCAGCATAGCTGGTGGTTTTCTTGTTTTTCTCTACGAGAAAAACTGGCTTGAAGCCATAAAAAAACTAGGAGAGATTTCTCCTAGCTTTAAATTATCTTAGATTATTTAACCCATTCACCGTTTCCGTTTACAGTGTAACCACCTACAGTAGTGTTAACTGCGATAGCACCTGAAGCAGTTGCGTAGTACCATTTGTCTCCTACTTGGAACCAGCCGTTAGCTTTCATAGCACCTGTAGCATCAAGGTAGTACCAGCTACCGTTGTTTTGAAGCCATTGGCTAGCTTTCATAGCACCTGAAGCATCTAGGAAGTACCATTTACCACCGTCTTGTAACCAACCTGTAACGAGTTCACCTGAACCGTTTAGGTAGTACCAAGTGTTGCCATCTTTAACCCAGAATTTTTGCATTTCGCCTGCTGCGTTAAAGTAGTACCAAGTACCATCTACTTGTTTCCAACCAGTAGCTTTATCACCAGCAGTTGAGTAGTATGCCCACATACCTGCATGGTTTTTGTACCAACCAACTTTAGTATTGTTTACGTTTGTATCAGCAGCTTCAAATACAGAACGGTTGTAAGTCAAGCCTTTATCAGCAAATCTTTCTGAAACTGTAGCTTCAGCCGCTTCAAGTGCATTCTTAGCCGCATCACGTTCAGCGCGAGCAGTCGCAATAGATGCTTCAGCTGCTCTAACCGCATCTTCAGCTGCTTTAACTTTCTTACCTAAGTCAAATGAAGCTTCAAGAATCTTAGATTGATCTCCTGCCATATAAGCAACAACTGCTGCTTTAGCGGCATTATAACGACCAATATTGAAAGCATTTTCTTTTTCTTCTGCTACTTTTTCTGAAAGTTGCTCATTAAGCTCATTAGCTTTCTTAACAGCAGCTGCATAGTCATTATTTACTTTTTGTAACTCATTGTTGATTTCTGCATCAACTTTTGCTCCTGCACTTTCAGCTGCTTTAACTGCTGAAGAATATTGAAGTTCTAAATCTAATTTCTTAGCACGCAATTCAGCGACTTTATCATTAGCAACACCTAATGATGCTTTGATGTCTTTAATCTCGTCTGCGATAATACCAACCTTATTTGTAGCATTAGTAATCGCTACATTAAGCTCAGTTACCTTGCTAGCTAATGCATCAGCATCACCTTGCATATCTTTAATCTTGATTTGTTCTTGTCTAAGAGCCTCAAGATTAGCATATGCCGCTTTAACTGTTTCAGGAAGTGCTTTATATGCTGCTTCTTTAGCAACATAATTAATATAAAGTTCTCTTAAAGTTTTTCCACCAAATTGTTGTTTATTCAATAGATTGTATTGGAAATCTCTAAGTTCTTCAGCTTTTGCTTTAACTTTAGCTTTAGCATTAGTATCAGTGATTCCACTTAAAATGCTATTAAAATCTACAATATCTGCTGAAACAGCTTGTGTAGCACCAAATGTAGCAAGAACTACTGCGCTTGTCAATAAAACTTTTTTCATCGTTTTATCTCCTTTGTTTTCTTTAAAATATTTTTTCGTAAGACTATCTTACTACCATACAGTATATAAATATTTGCAGGATTTGTCAAGGGTTTTCATCAACTTTTTACCTATTTTTTTCAAAAAAGGTGAAAAAACGTCTTTGTGAGATGAAATACTCTTCAAATACCGTATCTCTCAAGTGAAAATCTCACAAATTTCTTAAACCCTGAGTCAAACCTCACATATCTAATCCATATCGATAGTTGGATAGAACTCACTTCCATGATATTATCCTATAACCCCTTCCAAATGTCAAGCAAAAATGACAAGTATTTTAGAAATAACTCGCCATTCCATTAACTTTCTACTATTTAAAATGTGACCTCATAGCAAGGACTCAAACTCAGTGACTGACATGCCTAATTGCTCGCTAGCAACCTCGGAAGTCAGAAGACCTTGACGGACTAGATTTACTAAACCTACTTTTAATCCCTCTTCAATGCCTTCTTCGCGCCCTTTTTCAAGACCCTCTGCACGGCCACGTTCAAGTCCACGTTCTAAACCTTGTTCAATCCCTTCTGCTCTAGCTGTTTCCAAGGCATAGTCCTGTGCTAATAAGGCTTGTTCTTCGCGCATACGTAGTTGACTAAACATTTCCCTGTCCTCCTCGGACCAGCTCTTGTAGTCCAGCAGTTGATCTGCTTGGCTGATGGCTCGCTCGGGGTGCTGGGTAAAGGGTTTATTCCCGAAAAACTCCAACCACGGTTTGCGAACCTCGTCTTTGCTGGTTTCTCTGTATTTTTAGGTCTTATTTATGATGGTCTTTCAATAGCTCCTCAAACTCAGCAACAGTCATGCCCAATTGTTCACTCGCAACCTCCGAAGTCAGAAGACCTTGGCGGACCATATCCAGAAAGGCAAAAAGTTTCCCTTCTTCCCTAGCTGTTTCCAAGGCATAGTCCTGTGCCAACAAGGCTTGTTCTTCGCGCATACGTAGTTGACTAAACATATTTCTGTCCTCCTCGGACCAGCTCTTGTAGTCCAGCAGTTGGTCTGCTTGACTGATGGCTCGCTCGG
>NZ_VMLZ01000025.1:0-787 GCF_013276955.1 Streptococcus sp. 1453 | reverse complement strand
AGTGATCTCTGGATTGCTAAAGATTTTCTTAGCAACCAAATCGTTAGTCGGGCTGATGCCCGGATGTCTTAGAATCATCCTTTTCCTCCTTTTATTATACCACAGTTTTAAATCTAGGTTTGCTAGATTTACTGCTACTATCTATTTATTCGGAAAAGAAAGTGAAAAGTTCAAACTTTCCTAACAAAAAAGATAGCTAATCTCTTTTCCATCAAGAAATTTAGCTATTCTTTTTAATTGTTTTCATATCGTATAATATTTACAGATTTCTCACTCATGTCTTGCCAACAACGCTTCAAACTCCGCCACGGTCATGCCTAATTGCTCACTCGCAACCTCAGGTGTTAGAAGACCTTGACGTACTAGATTTACTAAACCTACTTTTAATCCCTCTTCAATGCCTTCTTCTCGTCCTTGTTCACGACCCTCTGCACGACCACGTTCAAGACCCTCAGCTCGACCTCGTTCTAAGCCTTTTTCTTCAGCTTGCTCCAAAGCATAGTCCTGAGCCAATAATGCCTGTTCTTCGCGCATACGTAGTTGGCTAAACATTTTCCTGTCCTCCTCGGACCAGCTCTTGTAGTCCAGCAGTTGGTCTGCCTGGCTGATAGCTCGCTCAGGTTCTTGGGTAAAGGGCTTGTTCCCGAAAAACTCCAACCATGGTTTGCGAATGCTATCTTTGCTGGTTTCCCTGTATTTTTTTAGTTCCAAGAATGCCATCTTGACCAGATGATTTTCTTGACCGTTATTTGTGATGGTTAAAACTTCACCTGTCGTGTCTTCGCGC